>MAXL01000467.1 GCA_001751005.1 Desulfobacterales bacterium S5133MH16 | reverse complement strand
TCTTCCTGCAGATCTTTGATTCCGTGTGGGATGAAGCCTTTGTCGGCGGCCAGTACACGGATGGGCCGGACTGGCGTTATATTCATGCAGGTGAAATTTCCGGATTTTTTGTCCTGGCCGCATTTATTCTCAAAAACTATTTTAACAACTTTCCAAATCTGAATCGCCTGTGGCTACGGGCCCTTATAAGGACCCTGCTCGCCATTGCCATCGGCATGCTGCTTTACTGGTTCTATTACTCTCCTTTAGCCACTTTCTTTCTGGCGAAAGTTCAAGGATTTGCACAACCGGGTGACACACCGCTTGTATGGACGCTGCTTTTTCTGAGCATCATTATCATTCAGAATGAATTTTTCAACGGGTGGCCATTGAAAAAAATTAAGCCGGGAGTAGAAGATAATGGATAAAAACAAGCGGCAATTTTTAACAGATTATCCACGCCTGCAAGCCGGAAATTTCATTGAGAGTTTCAGAGCCGGCTTACAGACAGCAAGGGAGCGGGAAGAAATTGACAAGTTCTTTGAATCTTACGAATCGAGCTACGCTCTGACACTGGCCTATCCGGATGATATTCTACTGGAAACTGCACGAATGAATGGAATCAAAACCGAGGGCCGAGAAAAAATTGATATCGTGAAAGAACTCATTTTGATGAAAGGGCCAGAGTGACAATCGATCCGGAAAGTTTGTTTCGAAATAAAATTGATGGCATGCTGGCCACTGTTTCTTGGGTTGACAGAGTTAAAAATCTGCTCGGGATTGAAGGGGTCAGTCAGATCTGGGGGAACGCACCCGCTTGGTATTTCTGGATTTCAGATGCCCAGGGTGTTTACCATCTTCAACTATCTGAAACCTCGGTTAGTGAATATCATCCAAAAACAGCACGGGGTATTTTTACGGTCAAATACTATCCTTATGCCAACCGGGACGTATTCAGCTCCTTTTCTTTCCAGGAACGGCATTTAACACAGTCCTGTTTTTTCGATGACACCCATACGCCGCGCTTTGAAGACCGGGAGAGGCTTTCCGGATCCCTGTTCAATGTAGCCGCTATGGAATATGAGGTGGGTATAGATGACGACATGGCATGCTTCACCCTGGAGAGCCTGGACACCATGCGGATCGGTTATGAAAAAGAGAGGGTTCAGGAATATGAGCTGATCGGAAAAAGCAGAAATTTTGCAAAAGGCGAAACAGACCGCTCAGTGCCGGGATGGAAGCTGGGGTATCCATTTTTTGACCGGCTCCTTTCCATGTATGCATTTTATAGTAAAACAAAACCGATACGGCTGCGCATCACCCGCTCCTCCGGATTTGAATACGTTTATACGGGCGGCGCCACATTTGAGTGTGCGGATGCACCGGATATCCATTGTTATTCAGCATCTGTTTTCTTTGGCCCGGCCGACGGCCACCATCACCGTATCGATTTTCAGGCACATCACCCGGCTGAACAGGATATTGAACCGGATAAGGCAGATGTTTTATACGATCAGACTTTTCATTGCGACCATTGTCATTCGACCGACAAGGCGGTCTATAATAAACTGCCTGAAGATACGCACATCAACCCACTCTGGTGGTCCCTGGCCGATGCCGAATACAAGTCGGAACTGGCATCCTCGTGCGGCTGCACCTGAAACAAACCGACTTTGGGCCAAATGCCTATTATCAAAAAACTGGATCAAAAACCTGGATCAAAAACCTGTTTGCACATTAACTGTGGCATCATCAGCATGAGGATTAGAAATGATCCGAATTGCCATCCCCGTATTTCATAAAAGGGTTTCACCGGTTTTAGACAATTGTACCCGGCTGCTGATCATAGATTTTGATCAAGACAGTGAAATCAGCAGGCAGGAAATTTCCCTTGTAAAATTTTCACTTGTTGAGCGGTTTAATCTGATAAAAAAAATGAACGTTAATGTGATCATCTGCTGCGCCATCAGTGAGGTGATGGACTATATGATACATGGCACTGATATTCAATTGATCTGCGGCATTGTGGGTGATGTGAATCAGGTCCTTGCCGCTCATCTTTCCAACCAGCTGGATGATGCATCCTTTAATATGCCTGGATAACGTATAAGATTTTTCGGGGAATAATGGAAACGTCTATGATTTTTTGCTTTCCAATGAAGATTTGAGAAGGATCTAGGGTCAAGCCACGTTAAGTGTCTGATAAAAATTGACATATATCTTAAAACAGGGCAATAATATTTTTTTGGCCCAAAAATAACGGAAATAGGGAGACGCGCTTGGCAAGAGCAAAATGTCATTACATTTTTGGGAAGGGTTGATGCAAGACCAGAACCTGAAACAGAACGATGACCGTGATGATAGGTACCAAGTCACGGGATGCCCCAAGGAGGGCATCTCGGAATTGCTAAAAGCAAACCCAACGCCTTGTCAGGAAGGCAACGCCGGCGGGTAACATTGGGACGCGCCATTGTGCGTGTGCCCCGGGTTTATCTTTTTGACGAACCGTTTTTAGCTTACATGTAATATTCAGCAATTAACCCATTTGAGGGTAAAAAAAGTGTTATTAGAACAAGAAAGAAATCGTATAATTCATTTTGGTAAAAAACTGGCAACGTCGAATCTCACCACCGGAACCGGCGGGAATCTGAGTATTGC
>MAXL01000466.1 GCA_001751005.1 Desulfobacterales bacterium S5133MH16 | reverse complement strand
TTAATAACTCCGGCGCGGCTCTGGCTTACGTGTGCTTAAGCACAAGTTTCAGTCGGTTGGAAAGAGATACACGCCGTCGTGGAGCGTTCTCCCTGTATTGGGATTCAAATGCGTTTCTCCGGCAGGATCGAATAAAAACCCTTGACAAACCCTCACAGTTATATATAGGGTTTAACTCAATCGGGTGAAAAACATGAAAAAGATTAAAACAGAAAATCAAATAATAAATATCGACCTGAAAAACTGGTGGTGGCAAACTCAAATCCACGGGTCTGCCACAGGAACTTGATTTAATACCTTATAATTCATAAAATTTCAAAGGACCATGGCAACTCGAATCCACGGTCCTTTTTTTTTAATTTCAATCGGGCCGTGAAAATTCTCACGGCTTTTTTTTTGAACTTGTGGAACTTTTTAGAAAGGAACCCTATATGCTGATTAAAGAATTCCCTGATATAGACCAATATCGCCATCTTGCAAAACAAAGTAACGTAATTCCGGTCTGCGTCGAAATCCTTGCAGATACAAACACACCGGTCTCTCTCTTAAAAAAAATTTATAAAAACAACGGGTCTGCGTTTCTCTTCGAAAGCGTCGAGGGGGGAGAGCGGTGGGGAAGATACAGTTTTCTTGGGGTTTCCGCCCGAACGCATATACGGATATTTCCCCAATTTGTGGAAATTCGGGAAGACAGTGTCTGCCAACAAATTCCCCACCACGGGGACCCCCTTTGCGTTTTGAAAACATGGATGAACAAGTATCGACCAGCTCACGTGCCCGAACTCCCCAGATTCTGGGGGGGGTTGGTAGGATATTTAACTTATGAAATGGTTTCCTTTTTTGAATCAATCCCCAACCTGCTGCCGGAAAATAAGCCGATTGCTCATTTCATTATACCCGATGAACTTCTTATTTTTGATAATATCCGCCATACATTACTTGGGGTTGTTATCTCTTTTATTGACAACCCGGGCGATTCGGATCGAGCGTTTCATTCTGCAAAACGCCGCACCAAATCACTTTTGCGAGAAATGGAACGGCCTTTTTCTGAAGGAAACGACACCCCAATCCATACCGAATTTACACTCAAAGAATCTTTGGAAGCCCGCACTTTCCGGTCTCTTGTGAAAAAAGTAAAAGAATATATCCGGGCTGGTGATGTCATACAAACCGTTATTTCCATGCCTTTTTTCTGTGCACCGCCACCGGATCTCTGGGCGCTTTACCGGGCGCAACGATTCATTAATCCCTCTCCCTATCTTTATTACCTTGGTCTGGATGAAATGACTCTCGTGGGCTCTTCACCGGAAACTATGGTGCGGCTGGAGAACGGAGTTGCCACCCTCCGCCCCATTGCCGGTACCCGCCCCAGAGGGAAAAACGAGCAGGAAGACCGGTCTCTGGCCAACGAGCTTCTTGCAGATGAAAAAGAACGGGCGGAACACCTTATGCTGGTCGATCTGGGACGTAATGACCTGGGGCGTGTGGCAGAAGTGGGAACCGTACAGGTAACAGATTTAATGGTAGTAGAACGTTATTCTCATGTCATGCATCTTGTATCCAATATATCTTGTGATCTGAAATCAGAATATGATGCATGGGATCTGCTTCGAGCCACCTTCCCTGCCGGGACGTTATCAGGAGCTCCCAAAATCAGGGCCATGGAGATTATCGTTGAACTTGAAAACAGACCCCGGGGCCCTTATGGCGGTGCAGTAGGATATATTTCGTTCCACGGAAATATGGACATGGCCATTACCATCCGAACCGCCAGTATTGAAAATGGTCTGCTAACGGTTCAGGCAGGCGCCGGAATCGTTGCCGACTCCGACCCGGAACGCGAACGTATAGAAACCGTCAATAAAGCAATGGCCATGCAAAAAGCACTGCAACTTGTGCAGAAATCATATGAAAAGTAAGAGATAACACATGCAAACATTAAATAAAAAAGGAGAATAAAAAATGATCATAATGATAGACAATTATGATTCATTCACTTACAACCTGGTACAATATCTGGAGCAAATCGGCACTTGCGTCAAGGTTGTCCGGAATGACGCCGCCTCCATTTCAGAGCTTGATTCATGGAGTCCAACCGGAATTGTTATATCACCCGGGCCGGGCAGGCCTGAAAATGCGGGGATATCTCTTCCGGTAGTGAAACACTTTTCCGGGAAGATCCCAATCCTCGGTGTGTGCCTGGGCCATCAAGCCATTGCAGCTTGTTTTGGCGGGAAAGTGGTCTCCGCCAAAAAGCTCATGCACGGAAAAACATCCATGATACACTCTGACGGGAAAACGCTGTATCAGGGAATTCGCAAACCTTTTGAGGCAATGCGGTATCACTCACTGGCCGTTTCACGGGAAAGTTTTCCTGACTGTCTGCAAATAACCTCGGAATCAGAAGACGGGGAAATTATGGGAATCAGACATCTAAACCATCCCACAGAAGGAATTCAATTTCACCCGGAATCCATTATGACACGGGTGGGCAAACGGCTTTTGAGGAATTTTCTTAACCAAACTGAGGACTATTCACCGCCTCAATTATAAAAGGAGGAAAAACCATTATGTTTCGGGAGAATCTTAAAAATATCATAGGTCGAATCGACTTGAGTGAAACTCAAATGTCTGATATGGTTACAGATATATTTTCAGGAAATGTTACCGATGTACAAATCGGCGCAATGATGGCGGCACTGGCAACCAAAGGAGAAACTTTTGAAGAACTCGCCGGAGCGGCTCGAGCCATGCGTCGCAAAGCACACCGTATTCAAGCGCCAAGCGCAATCATTGTAGATACCTGCGGAACCGGTGGAGATGCATCACAAACATTCAATATTTCCACAACCACGGCTTTTGTTGTGGCCGGCTGTGGGGTGACTGTCGCCAAACATGGAAATCGTTCGGTATCCAGTCAATGCGGCAGTGCGGATCTTCTGGAAGTGCTTGGGGTAAAACTGGATACTGATCCGGAAGTCGTGGAAGAGGCTGTTCAGGAAATCGGCATCGGTTTTCTTTTTGCCCCACTTTATCATGGCGCCATGCGCCATGCGGCCAGAGCAAGAAAAGAATTGGGACTGCGCAGTATTTTTAATATGCTGGGCCCGCTCACGAATCCCGCCGGGGCCAATTGCCAGCTTCTCGGTGTGTACGCACCCGAACTAACCGAAATGTTCGCACATGCCTTACAGCTTCTTGGCACAAAAAGAGCTTTTGTTGTTCATGGGCATGACGGACTGGATGAAATTTCTGTTTGCGCTCCCACCCGCATCTCGGAGTTAAAAGATGGTCTCATTCGAACTTATGAGATTTCCCCTGAACAATTTTTTGGCAACCTGTGGGATTCAAAAGAGCTTCTGGGTGGAAATCCTGAAGAAAACGCCAAAATAACCCGAAAGATATTGAATGGTGAAAAAGGACCGAAACGAGATGTTGTTCTGATTAATTCCGCTGCAGCCCTTGTTGCAGCAGAACAGGCAGAAAACCTCCAAGAAGGAATCCGTATGGCTGAAGTTTCTATTGACACAGGTGCTGCAACTGAGAAAATGGAAGCACTTATCCGATACACACAGGAAAACGGATAAAATTACAGGTAAAATTACTCAATTTGGGCCACAGGATAATGTTGAGGGGGTTACGATTTGCCCTCTATTTTTTTGCCTGCCTAACATCATTTTTCGTATCATTTTACCCTGTCGCATTCAGATAATTTGGCACATCATTATTCAGCCCTTTTTCTGAAAACAAAGGGAGACGGTGCAATTTCGGTAAGTTCTCTTGCTTCAAAAGGGAGAGATTCATGGGATCCGATGATCAGAAATCCAAAAGGCGCTAGACTGTCGAGTATTTTTCTGAAAGCCTTTTTCTTCAGCAGATCTTCATAATAAGTCAAAACATTATTGCGTAAAAAAATGATGTCAAATTTTGATCCCGGAGGATCGGAAAGCAGATGGTGTATTTTCCATATAACATCTTTCTTGAGCAAAGCATTAATCTCAAAAAGGTTTTTGCCTTTCTTTTTTTTAAAATATGTGGTTTGAAATTCTTTTGTTACCTCTTTGAGACTGCTGGATGAATAGATTCCGGCGCGGGCTATGTCCAGGTAGTCGGGATTCATATCCGTAGCAATTACTTCAAGTTTCGGTAGATGACCAACACTATTTTTTAGGCAATCCCAGACGATTTTGAAACTGTATACTTCATCTCCACACGCACAACCGGCAGACCAGACATTAATCTTTTCTAAATTTTTATTAATAAGGTCGGGCAGGATTTTTTTTTCAAGGGACTGCCAAAATTCTCTGTCTCGAAAAAAACGACTGATGGAAACCGTCAGCAGAAGTTCACACTTTTTTCTGACTTCATCGCTCTCGTCCAGTTCCATTAGATAAGCTGAGATGTTTTGGCACCCCAGGTCGTTCATATGTCTTTTTATCCGTTTTTTGACCCCCTTGCGAACTTTGCGGTATCCTGACCAGGAAAATCCGAATCGATTAAGCAGTTGGCGAAATTGGTGATCATCCATATACTCATTTTTATCTTTGCAAAAAAATTGTGCAAGGGATTTTTTCTCAGAACATGCCCGGAGCTTATACGGCATTTGGTACAGGCAGGATAAAACAAATGATTCAGATAAAAAAAAGGGCGATTCGAGTGAATCGCCCTACGAAAAGGTTGTGTGGAAAAGTTGACAATCCTACAAGGCCCAGTCGCATATAAAGGTTGTGGAGAAAGGTTGACAATCCTACAAGGCCCAGCCGAAAAAAACGGGCTTCCCGCAATGCCGTTATTAACACCGGAGTGCATCATCTTTTTTTTATTTATTTTTGAAGACTCCCGGCAGAAAAGATGCACGCACACCCGAGAAACCTTTTCTTTTAAAAATTTATTTATGCAAAAACTATGCAAGAATACATATTTATTTTAAATAAAACTTATAATAATTTTATATATGTTATTATATCAGATAGTTACTTTAATAGCCAAAATTATAAGGCAACCCCTGTGTTGACAATATCCGGCAATTGCCCTGTCATTTTTTGACAGGTTTGTCATTATTTTTACTCATTTCAGAAATAAAATTTGCCATTATTTTGACTCATTTCAGGAATAAAAAATTATGAAAATATAACAGGATAATAAAAATTATGAAAATTCTTTCATAGATTTTGGATAGTTTATTTCATGTTTTCACCTGTTTTTCTATGA
This sequence comes from Desulfobacterales bacterium S5133MH16, assembly GCA_001751005.1. Classification (GTDB taxonomy): domain Bacteria; phylum Desulfobacterota; class Desulfobacteria; order Desulfobacterales; family UBA11574; genus S5133MH16. Next base: position 16 of record MAXL01000466.1, on the reverse strand, counting down.
TCCGGCAGCACGGCTT
>MAXL01000465.1 GCA_001751005.1 Desulfobacterales bacterium S5133MH16 | reverse complement strand
TGTATTTCCTGTTCTGAATCCTCATCCGGCGCAAAAAACTCCTCTAAAATTTCAACAAGCTTCACGTGCCACTCACTTAATGTTCGGGGCGAGTCAAGGGAGCCGATGCAGTTAAATACCCGGTCTAAAAAATTCAGAAATTTTCCCAGTATCTTTACTTCTCCTCCTTCAATTTGGTCATAAGGGAGTATTTCTGAAAACATGTTACGGTCCAGGCCCGGCATTGCATACCCTAAAAGAAGTCTCTCGATTCCGGCTTTCCATGTGTTCTCAGAAAAACCGGGAAGCCCAAGCTTGCGACGGAAATCAGCATCCATTCCCCACCGGATATTTGTTTCTTTAATCCAGCGTTCTGCAATTTCAATGTCCGACCCGGTCAGGCCGAATTTCTCTTTTATGCCCGCAGATTCCAGCAACGCCATAATACGGGGTGCACCGAGCCTGCTGCCTTTGAGATTGAGTATGGACAGAAATCCTTCAATGATACGGCTCTCTTTTCTTAATCCCCGGTCCGCAATGGTGAAAGGAATCCGGAGTGCTTCATCTGTCTGTGCGTCAAACACGGCCTGTATGAATGGTGCATACGATTCGATATCAGGGGCCATCACCACAATATCTTTGGGCAGAAGATCAGGGTCTTCTTCAAACATGGCAAGGAGATTATCATGGAGAACTTCTATCTCCCGCATGGGACTGTGGCAGGAATGAATCTGAACTGAAGTGTCAGAATGCTGTTGCAGAAAGTCAGTGTTACGGGAGGGGGAAGAAATACCGCTTGGTTCGAAGTGGGAAACTGAATCTTGGCGGTAAAATTTTCTGTTCTTTAAATTTTGAATATCCCACTGGATTTTAGAAAGCATACTCCGCTCGTCCGCATCCTTGAATTGTTCGAACATTTGGCAATCGATCCCGCTGATCATTGAAAAGAAATTTCTTCCCAAAGTCCCCATGGAAGCCAGAAGCCGGTTTCCCTCTTCCAGGTAGAGTTCCTCTGTGATTCCCGTTGATGTTATATATTTTCTCTGTATCTCTTTTATTTGCCTGGGGGAAACAATCTCCGCCCAGTATTCCCTGCATGGGTTCATCAGAAAAAGATTCAACTGAGAAAGCCGGGATATTTCAATAAACGTCTCCAGATGAAACGGGGGCAAATAAGATATTCCGAATATGGATATCCGATCGGGAAGATTTTTTATTTCACGGGGTTTTTTTCCGATCTTTTCAAAAAGAGTTTTTCGCATCCTGGCTCGATGCAGGTTTTCTTTTCCGGATGAAATTTCTCTCCAGAGCTGTGCCTGCCAGTGGTCTTCCTTGCCCTTTTCCCATCTGAAAATCATTTCCGGCCGGAAAACAAGGTACTGGTCAAACAGATCGGCTATTTTTTGCGAAATCTGAAACAGCTTCATGCCATTTTTATCATCGACCATATACCTTTTCATGCTTTCATAACCCGGCAAATGAATTGATGACTGCAATACATTCATAATCTTGAAGGTCATGGCAACCGGATCAAACGGGGAGTCTTCCGGCAGATCAGGAATTAATTTTTTAACAATTTCCTGTAAAAACAAGTTTGGAAAAAGAAAAGAACAATTGGCGCAAATGCCGTTGTACCCGGCGATTTCCATGGAAACCCAGCGCTCCATTCCCCTGCTCTGAACAACGATAATCTCCGGGACAAGCGGAGAAGGGAGTGGCTCTCTGACAATCCGTGCCAGTTGTTGGACAAGGATCTCCATGTGGTTGCTTGTATATATTGTAAGGCCTTGCATGGAAGTCTCCGACTAGTGAAAAATTCACGTATTACAGTGATTGATTTTTAATTTATCACCTTTGTGTAAGGATTGTAAAGAGTGCAACCTATCCCTGTCAGGGAAAACGCATTTGAATCCCAATTCAGGGAGAACGCTCCACGCTGCACCGAAATCAAATGCGTTTACCCTGATTTTATAATTTTATTGACTTTGTTGTTATTTTTTAATTATTTAAATATATTTTTAATAAGTTGCAGAGTTTCCGAGACGTTAAAATTATGAGATATAAATCCAAGGCAATCGTCTTAATGATAACGGTAATCCTTTTTATTGCTATCGGAACATCATCTCATGCAAAAATAGTAACGGATCAGTTGGGAAGAAAGATAACGGTTTCGGATAACCCGCAACGGGTTGTGGCCCTGGCTCCGAGTATCACGGAAATCATTTACGCCCTTGGTCAGGAAAATCTTTTAAAAGGGGTAACCCTGTATAGCGACTTTCCCCCTGCCGCCGCAAGTCTCCCCAAAGTGGGCTCTTATGTGCAGCTCAATTTGGAAAAAATAGTGGCGTTAAAACCTGATCTTTGTATCGCTATCAAGGACGGCAATCCCAGGGTAGTCGCCAACCGTCTGGAATCTCTTAACATACCCGTATATGCGGTAGACCCCAGGAATCTGGAAACGGTCATGCAAACCGTTCTGGAAATCGGCAACCTTCTGAATGCCAGCCAACGGGCCGATCTTCTCGTGCAACGCATGCGGTCCCGGGTTCTTAAGGTTAAGTCCCTGGTGGCAAAAGCCGGATACCGTCCACGGGTCTTTTTCCAGATCGGCATTTCCCCTATTGTATCTGTGGGAACCGATACTTTTATGCATGAGCTCATCGTGCTTGCGGGCGGAAAAAACCTTGCCCAGGGGCCGGTTGCCTATCCTCGGTTCAGCCGGGAACAGGTTCTTATTCTCTCCCCGGAAGTATTCATTATTACCTCCATGGCACGCGCCGCGGTATTTGAGCAGGTCAAGGCGGAGTGGAGCCGCTGGCCCAATATGCCTGCAATTCGAGATCATCGCATTTTTCTTGAAGACTCCAATTTTTTTGATCGCCCCACGCCACGGCTGGTGGACGGTCTTGAGTTGCTGGTCAAACTGATACATCCCGAACTTTTTGATGAAACGCAGTGAATACTAAAACACCATTGCTCCTAAAACGACTGTCGGTTATTTCGTTATCTCTTTTACTTGTATTGCTTATAGCAATGTTTCTGGGGATTTCCATGGGGTCAACCACTAGTGGAATCAAGGTGGTTTTTCAAAGCTTGTTCAAAGCAAAAGAATCGGACCCCATGCTGGATACCATCATCTGGCAGATTCGCTTTCCACGGGTTCTGCTGGCAACCCTGGTTGGCGCCGCCCTTTCACTGGGAGGTCTTGTTTTTCAGGCTCTGCTTCGCAACCCCCTGGCTGAGCCATACATCCTTGGAATTTCTGGAGGGTCGGCCATCGGAGCCATCATCGGAATCCTCATCGGACTCTCCAGATTTCCCGGCGTAAGCCTCATGGCCTTTGCCGGAAGTATCGCCATACTTCTGCTAATTCTTGTCATGTCCTCAGGACAGACGATTCTTAAAAAAGATGCACTCCTTCTTTCAGGCGTTATGGTAAACGCTTTCTGTGCGGCAGTCATCATGTTTCTCGTCTCTATGACTCAGGACTCCAGGCTTCATAATATTATTTTCTGGCTCATGGGTGACCTTTCAATGGTCGATATGGGCCATGTGGGAATACTTGCTGCAATACTCTGCCCCTGTTTTATCCTGATTTTCTGGTTTTCCAATTCCATGAATCTGCTGCTGATGGGCAAGGAAATGGCACAAACCATGGGAGTAAATATAAAGGCGGTAACCGTTATCCTGCTGGTGACAACTTCATTTATGGTCAGCGCAACGGTTTCTTACTGCGGACTTGTCGGCTTTGTGGGACTGGTTGTGCCGCATCTTCTTCGACTTGTTTTCGGGCCGGACCACCGAGTTCTTGTTCCGGCATGCGTTCTTGGCGGAGGCGCTTACCTTGTTTTTTGCGATGTACTGGCACGGGTTCTTCCAAAACAGGGCGAGATGCCTGCAGGGGTTATTACCGCAATGATCGGTGCACCGCTCTTTATCTTTTTATTAAAAAAAACCCGGCGATAGTATGGCGATACACGTTAAAAACCTGAATTATTATTATGGGGATTTTCCGGCCCTGAAAAATATTACCTTTTCTGTCACAACGGGTGATTTTTTCATCATCATAGGTCCCAACGGTTCCGGAAAAACCACATTGCTGAAAGTGATGGCCGGGATCTTGAAATCTCAAGCCGATCAACTGGAGATACTGAACCGCCCCGTTGATCACTATAGCCGCAAAGCTCTGGCACGAACCATTGCTTTTGTTCCGCAGATGATACCGGTCGATTTCCCTTTTTCGGTAACTGAAATTGTACTTATGGGTCGATCACCCTATCTTGGCATGCTGGGACTCGAAGAAGAAAAAGATTTGAAAATTGCAAAACAAGCGCTCGCTTTTACCGGCGTAGAACATCTGGCACATCGGAAATTGGACCAGTTAAGCGGCGGAGAACAGCAGCGGGTCTTTGTTGCAAAAGCTATTTGTCAGGAACCCGAAATTATTCTTCTGGATGAGCCGACCGCGTCTCTGGACCTTGCCCACCAGGTCCGCCTCATGGATTTAATGGAAAAATTAAAAAATGAAAGGGGAATTACCGTGGTTATGGTTTCCCATGACGTAAATCTGGCGGCAATGTACGGCGATCGTTTGCTTTTACTCAATAAGGGAGAAATCGTAGAGATGGGGGATCCAAAAGAGGTTCTCACGTTCCAAACGTTGGAACAAGTTTACGGCTGCACACTCCTGGTGGACGAAAACCCCCTCGGCAAAACTCCTCGGGTTACGCCGGTACCCCGAAAATTTATGAATATCGACAGGCAGGAAGAATAATAGGTTGGCGTTCCCCGCAGGTTTAGCAGAATAAATTTATTGTATAGGAATTTCCTTTATTGGACACAGATAAACACAGATTGTCAAGATTCTTAAATTAAGAAATAATAATATTATCTGAGCTTATCAGCGAAAATCTGCGTCCTATTTAACTTGATTCCGGATCATAATGGAGCATTAATGCCTGGTTCACCTGTGTCATGATTTCTTCCGGGAGATGTCCTATGGTTTTGACAAGACGGATTTAGAGGAAAATATTCGGGAGATATTTTATGAAAGGATACATACAGGTTTACACCGGAAACGGAAAGGGAAAAACCACGGCCGCTTTGGGCCTGTCCATAAGGGCTGCCGGTGCAGGGCTGAAAGTATTTATTGCGCAGTTCATCAAGATGGGTGAGTATAGCGAAATTAATGCGCTCAAAAGGTTTTCCGATCTTATTACCATCGAGCAGTATGGCCTTGGCCGATTTATTAAAGGAAAGCCGTCACCTGAGGATATCGAAGCTGCCGGGAAAGGTCTTGACCGTATAGAAAAGATAATCGCCTTAAGACAGTACCATGTGATTATACTTGAAGAAGCCAATGTGGCTGTACAATGCGGACTCTTTTCAGTAAAAGATCTTCTTAAAATTATTGACAAAAAACCGGATGATCTCGAAATTGTCATTACCGGCAGGGACGCAAGGCCTGAAATCATTGAACGGGCGGATCTGGTCACAGAGATGAAGGAGATCAAACATTATTATCACAAAGGAGTGAAAGCCAGAGTTGGAATCG
>MAXL01000464.1 GCA_001751005.1 Desulfobacterales bacterium S5133MH16 | reverse complement strand
CAAGGTGGAATGCTGACCGCAAAAAAAGAAAACTTGAGGCTTTTAGGAACCCTGCCCATGGAACCGGAGATTGTCAAGAGGGGTGATGCGGGAGATTTGAGCCTTCTTGATAACCAGGAACTCTCAATCACACAGGAGTTTAATAAGATCGTTGATGAAATTGTGAAAATAACAAAAACTCCGACAGGCTCTGTTCCTGAATCACAAAAGAAAAATGAATTGCCAGACATAAAAAAAGATTCGGCAGGTACAAAAGTACTTGTTGTTCCCGTGTCCGGGGGAAAACTCTCGGCTCATTTTGGACATTGTGAACATTTTGCATTCATAGAAACTCAAAACGGAAAAATAAAAAAAACCAAGATGCGTATTCCCCCTACCCATGAACCCGGAGTGCTGCCTCGATGGCTCAATGAGAAGGGGGCTGATGTCGCTATTGTCAGCGGAATGGGAGAACGGGCGCAGCAACTTCTGAGGGAAAATGGGATTGAGGTATTTACCGGTGCTCCAACGGATTCTCCGGAATCTCTGGCAAACCAATACCTTTCGAATACACTGGTGTTGGGTGAGAACGTTTGTGACCATTAAAACAGAAATAAAACGTCACAGCGAATTAACACAGTAAGCTGATGCAATAGATGCTTTGTGATCAGGCGGTGACGCAATGCATCACCTTATATGGAAACATTACTTGCGCAATATCGCAATCCCAAGAGGAAAAGCTGATGAGTAAGGACTTTGATAATTTTGTTGAAGAGCTACAGAACCAGATTTTTGAGCAGACAAGAGAAGACTATGGGGATGTCGCGTTTCAAAGGTGGCTCAAGCCTCTGTATATGGGTACCATGGATAACCCCGATGGATATGGACGCATCACAGGTTCATGTGGTGATACCATACAGATTTTTTTGAAATTTAAAAATGAGAAAGTCAAAAAGGCATCATTTCAAACCGATGGTTGCGGCTCCAGTGCGGTGTGTGGCTCATTTGCGGCCGAGCTGGCCGCCTTTTTCAAGATTCCTGCCATGGTGTGTATCAATAAGTTTGATCTCAATCCTGATGAAGGAGAAGCCATTGAGGCCTTTGCAAAACAAAGAAACATTAAAGTGATGGGGAGGATTCCTTTTGATCCTGCCTTCACGCGGGCAATGGTTCAGGGGAAAACCATTGTGGAATTTGACGGAAATTCTGAAGGTTGTGAGGCAGTCAAAAAGATATGGGAAAATCTGGTGCAACGTCTTGAGTTATGAACCAGTAGAGATATTTTCCGTAATGCGTGGGAATGGAAAGGATATTATACGTTGCTTCCTTTATGGCTAAAATATTGGAACATGCTCCGGGCAGGACTTGCTGCGATTATGAAGAGCGTGCTGCGAAACTCCTCCCTGCTCTAATGGAGGCACATGTAGGCGTGGATAAGCGCCCTAATAGGAGGTAAAAACGTTGGTGACCATGAGTTATTACAATATTCTCGGGCTTACCCCCGATTCATCGGCAGAGGAGATCAAGAAAGTCTATCGCAAACTGGCAATGCAATATCATCCCGACAGAAATGGGGGCAACCCTGAGAGCGAAGAACGCCTGAAGGAGATCAATGAGGCCTATCAGATTTTGGGAGATGAGGAAAAAAGAAGGCTCTATGACCTTCAATATCGACAGCCTTTCGAAAATTACATGTTTTATGAAGAAGGTGTGGATGACGATTTTGTCTCCGTGCTTCGGAAGTTTTCTCAAATGGGTTTTAATGCAAAGAGGACCGGAGGTTGCAAGAGGAGAGGTTTGGGCAGAGGTATGTGCGGAAGATGGAAAAGATGAATTTTGCGCCGTAACATGAAGACGAAATCTCTATACATGTGCCTGCAATCGAGATTATTAGATATAGCATACATGCTGGGTATGAGCTTGCACGTAATCGTGGTCATTGTCGCTGGCGAAAACCTAAATAAGAATGGGCAGAGGCTTTTTTCAGGGAAGAATTGAAAATGAGGCAAAAAGTAAAAGTTACTGTAGTGGTTGAAAATACGGCCAGCGGAGAGGGCATGATTCCCGAGCATGGAATATGCTTCTGGATAGAAATCGGGTCCACTAAAGTCATTTTTGATACCGGGCAGGGTGGAGCCTTGCCTAATAACGCGCGCATCCTTGGGGTCTCTCTGGAACAAACAGAATTTGTTGTCCTTAGTCATGGACACTACGACCACACCGGCGGGCTAAAGGCTGTGTTGCAGTTATCCCAAAATCCAAAAGTATATGCCCACCAAGCGGCGTTTCAACCGAAGTTTGCCTGCAATGAATATGGACAGAGTCGAGCCATAGGTATGCCATCTATGAACGAAAAATCTGTCCGAAAACTTGCAGGTGATGTGATTTTTACAACCAAACCTACGCAAATTGCTGACTGTCTTTTTGTTACCGGTGAAATACCGCGTGTAACAGAGTTTGAAGACACTGGCGGGCCTTTTTTCATGGATGAGAGATGCATTAAGTCCGACCCATTGTTAGATGATCAGGCCCTATTTTTTGAGTCTTCCAGGGGCATTGTCGTTCTTCTCGGCTGTGCCCATGCGGGTGTAATAAACACTCTTCTCTACATCCAGCAACTTACCCACGGGAAGCCAATTCATGCGGTAATGGGCGGGATGCATCTTCTGTCCGCTTCACGTAAGCGAATGAATAACACAATCAAATACCTGGTCCGCATAAACCCGGACCTACTGGGCCCTGCCCATTGCACAGGAAGGGCGGCAACGGCTGAGCTATGGGAAGCCTTCTCTCAGAAATGTTTCCCCTGCTCTGTGGGAACATCTATTGAATTTGACTGAGACAAGCTCGTGATATAGAAGTCCTTGGAATTATTCCAAACGACCCTTTGGTATTTGAGGCGTCTGGAAGGTCGAGCCTTCAGTGACGGAGAGGCCTTTCATGCGGTAGGGAAAGTCCTGGATGATCTGCTGGCAGAAAACTGAGATACAGATTAGGAGAAGAACATGTGCTTGAGCACCGTGTATATGAGTTCGGGGAATAAGCAAAATCAAATCATGAAAGACGTAGCTCGCATAGAGGCCGAGGGCAAGGGCTTTTGGTTTATCAATCTGTTCGGGGAAAAGAGGTTCATCGAGGGTAATATTCAAACCATCGACCTCATAGACGGACACTTTGTCATGCTTAAAAAAGAGAAGTCGAATTGATCCTCATCTGATAACACGGCTCATCCCTGTCAAGATTCCTCGGAGACTTGAAACCTGTAAAATCCAACCCCTATGATGGTCCTGCGCAACGATTTAAAATTGAAGGGGGGCAAGGGGAGATTGGGCTGATTAGCGCCCTGAGTCATCACTTTTGTGATCATTGCAATCGCTTGCGGTTGACCCCTGAAGGGCATCTCAGGGGCTGTCTTTTCTCGGATCAGGAGATTGATCTTAAAACACCTCTAAGACAGAAAAAAAAGATGACTATCTCCTACAACTGATTGAGCTTGCAATTAAAAACAAACCCAAGGAGCACGGGCTACTGAAGTATTTTCCTCGAAAATGTGTTCGTCAGATGAACCGTATCGGGGGTTGAAAAAAACGGTCAAATGGTATCTCGGGCCTCCGGAAAAAATAAACTATGAAATAAACCCGGAGGCCCGAAAGCCATTTTAATCAACATTATTATTCAGAAGATCCTGACTCGAGCTCATCGATGCGTTTATTTATGGCATCGAGTTCTTTTTTCATGGCACCGGCCTCATCTTTGAGCCTGTTAGCCTCATCTTCGGGTTTCATAGCGTAAGGACTCTCATAAGGGGCATAGTAGGCTGGACCATACCCTCTTCCGGTGGGAGGGTAAACTCCACGCCGGCCGAGGCCTCTTCCGTAGCCTCGCCCCTGACCAAAACCAGGTCCCAAACCGCCCCTGATGCCACGGCCTTGACCAAAACCACGACCAAAGCCCTGTCCATAGCCATAACTTCTATATCCGGGTCTTAATACCGGTGTTGGACCATAAGCAGTACTGGAAGGATTGCAGAATCCTTGGCCCCGCCCTGTCATAGAACCCATTCCCGCAGGCCCTGTTCCATCAAATCCAGGCATATAAAACACCCCCCTTTCCTTTAAAATTTGCGTACTAGACTGTCTCTGAACAAATCTGAGCTTTCTATGGCTCGGCATTCTTACCTAATATTATGAGCCTTTGATCATAATATATCCACATAGCTTATGTAGTCAAGTATTTTTTTTGAGCGTAAGACCAATATTGTTTTATATGAAATTGTTTAAATTAATTTATCCTGGCCGCCTCGCCTTGCCTGCCCGCTCGTGCCTCGCAGTGTCAGGCGGGCCCGTCCGCCATCGGTCGCGCCATAGGCGAATGCCGGGCGGACTTGGCTGGTGAGCTTACAACGGCCGATGGGCAAAGCCAATTATCTTGCAACATTCAGATCTTTAAGCGTTACAATATCGTTACTTAACGTTACATTTTATTACACGTAACGCTATTTTTATTTGTTAATCTGTTTTGAATTTTTTCCACCAAAATCACTTTGTCTTTTATAATAACTAAATATTAAATAATATTATAATAAGTTACGTCTCAACTCAGTGATGCTGTCATATACATATGGACATTGCAGTTACACATGGCATGATTATTGATAAGAATAGGGCTGCATATAATATATGAATGCACAAACCGATTTCATTTTAACCCATAAATATGGGAGGTATCCGATGAATAAAATATCATTTTCTGATATAGCTGTTGTCTCTTGCGGAACTTTGAGTTTAGAATTGAATCATTTAAAAAAAGAGGGTTTTTTAAATACGAATCACCTGTTTTTCACGACACCCGGGCTACATGAAAATATTCGGGAACTGGAGCGTCAACTCATTCAACGGATAATTAAAGCAAAGGAAAAAGTGGGCAAGATCCTCGTGGTCTATGGCGGCAAATTTTGCTACGTGAATGCTGATGAACCCATGCGAACCATGAGAACAATTATTGAAGAACAGGGTCCGGATGTTGTAAGGATTGAGGCAACCCATTGTATGGACATGATTGCCAGCCAAGCTGAACGGGAAAAGATTGCTCAGGAACTGGCCGGCGGGGAAAAGGTCTGGTGGATGGTACCGGGTTGGATCAAATTCCGTTCCAAGGTTTTCAAAGGATGGGACAAAGGCCTGGCAAACGAGAACTTTCCGAGGCACTCTGGGGGTGCAATCGTTCTGGACGCCATTGGATATATTGACCGGTATATGACTGAACACCCGGAAGAATTCCTGGAATATTCCGATTGGATGGGAATTCCGATTTTGGGATATCCGCTCACTTTGGATCGATTTAAGTCCCTGCTTATAGATGCAGCAAACGAATTGCACACCAGGTAAGGTAATGGTAAGTTTTGGGGAGATGACGAAAAATGCCAATTTATGAATATCGATGCAAGAAATGCGGGGCTGAAGCTGAATATCTGATCGGTGTGGGTAAGAAAGAAAATATCGCATGCAAAAACTGCGGAAGTACTGAGATGGAAAGGATATTGTCTGTTGCTTCTTTTTTAGGCGGAATATCGAAACATTCTCCGGGCAGGACCTGTTGCGGTCGTGAAGAACGCTGTGATACTCCTCCCTGCTCCGATGTAGGTGTGTGCAGGCGTGGATAATTACCGGTATAGGCGGTAGCCGCGATGAAAGAAAAAAGCCTGTGACAAAATGGTTCAGTCCATGATAAGAAATTATCAATTTAAATAGGATGTTTTTGTTTTTACAGATCTTTAGTACCTGATTCGAGTATTTTCAATTGGGAATTTAACGGGCAGGCGCATGGCTTCCTGCATGAAGAGAGGATTTGGAAAAAGTAGGTGCAAAACATGGCAGAAAAACCGCGTCACGTAAAATCCAGTATAGAATCTATCCTTAAAGGAGGAATAACATATGAAAGTTGCGGTAAGTTCCAGTGGAACAAATTTAGATTCACAGATTGATCCCCGCTTTGGCCGGTGTACTTATTTTATCATCGTGAACACAGATGACATGAACTT
>MAXL01000463.1 GCA_001751005.1 Desulfobacterales bacterium S5133MH16 | reverse complement strand
GCACGAACACCCTTTAACACCAATGAACCTTTTGCCACCCAATTTTTTGGTTTGCGGTGATCATAATCAGCACTCATATCAATTTCGGCCGAGCCTGTTAGGCTTTTCAGTCCGTGCTTCATGAGCATTTTCTCGACTTTTGCATCACTGGTTGCGACCACCTGCATAGGTCCTTTGGCTCTTAAGGCTACTTTTGGTTTACCGGCAATATTCGTAGCCCGGATGTTAATGGTTGGCAGCGAGAGAGGCCCGAGCTTGGCCTGCACGTTGTCGACAGACAGCACATCATTTTCAAGGTTCACCCTGCCTGTTATTCCTTCAATTTTGGGCAAAGAGAGACGGAGAGGCACCGTGATATCATTTAAACTTGCGGTAAGTTTCACCTTTGGTAGCAGACGGGCAGGATCCTTTGGCAGCTTAGAAAGATGGATTTCGGGAAGAACCACTTTGCTTAATGTAATATTGCCGCCGCCCTCACATATCTCCCGAATGACACCCGCATTCGTTCCAAGCAGCTTCCACGGAACCACGGGAATCAAATCGACCAATGGTAAATCAGATGAAAATTCAGCGCTTTTGATTACCGGATCTTTGTCCCAGCTATGTACATCGGCCCGGGCGTCCAATGAAAGGTTTCCGAGTTTTAGCACTAATTTTTCTACTGTTAAATCGTAGGGATCGAGTTTCACCTGATAGATAAGTGTTGTTTTTTGTCCCGGTAGCGCGGCTTCAAACAGAGAGGGATCTGTATAGGTAATTTGGCTAAGATCAATCACTCCCTCCGAATGGTGGTTTTTGATCAGGTCACCCTCGTAATGTATTTCTAAAGAAACACTGCCGGCGAGTTGTTTTTCAAGAAGACTGTTTTTCAAATACGGCTTAATGGCATCCATTTGCAGCGCTGTTATTACCGCTTTCAGTTTTAGGTTGGGATTTTCAATTTTGAGGGTATCCGTCAGACCGCTGAAGCTTCCTTGAGCTTTAAGTGCTCCCAGGCCTGACGTGGCCCCACCTCCCACGGTGAGGTTAAAGGCAATTTCCTCGCCGGGAACAATATGGGTTGCCGCGATGTCAACATCCCTATACACACGAACTTGCGTTTGACCGGGGATCGTTAACGCGTCGTCAATCTCAAGTCGATCGACCTTTATAACCAACTTCTCTATTTCGATCTTAACCGGCAGCTGAAAACTGGCAGGTTTGGGGCTGACAGCAGGCAAACCTATATCTATAGTGCTGCTTGCCTTAGACGGCGGAGCACCCGGCTGGGCCTCAACCCCTGCCTTGGTTTCTTTTTCTTTGGGCTCCGATGTCAGTTTGCTGGCTGATCCTTGATCTTTGGGATCATTGGCCGTTCCGGGCTCAAGCCTCATTTTGACCTCGGAGCTTTCCAGCAAAAGCTTGTTCAGCACAACCTTCTTTTTCAGCAATGGAGGAATCGAAACATTGGTATAAATTCGGGATAGTTTCACATTGCCGGGAAAAGCCGAAGCATCAAGGATAGAAAATCCATTTATTTCCAACCAAATACCGTGGGAAATGCCCCATGATATGCGACCTAAGTTCACCTTGCCGCCAACGACTTTTTCCACCTCAGAGACGATGATGCCATTGTAACGGTTAAGATCTATCAGCTTCGGAAAGATAAGAACGACAAGAATCAAAACGATCGCAAGAATACCAAAAATAATGCCAAATTTTTTCCAGCTGCGATCTTTCATGATATACACATTTTTTTAGAGTAATGTCGTTGTTGTCAAATTAGTCTAAATTTGAGCTATCGATAGCATTGAATCCCGTGATTGATTACGCCATCTTCGCCCTTGTTGCATATTTCAGTATTAATTTGATTGTGTCTTCATTGTCAGATGTTAATGAAATGCCGGTTTGAGATTTTCAACATTTCGCCGCATAACGCTCATAAAATCTCCTTGATCCGGTGTGTTTCCGCAAGGATCAAATACCAGGCTGTCGACACCCATAGCTTTCAGCCTTTCGGCAGACTCCTTCATCGGCTCCCCCTCCCAAATCATCCACTTCGCGGGGTGCTTTTTCAGCATTGCCCGAAGCTCCGACCACTGGGCATCACTCGGAAACTCATCCGGTTCCCAATGCACGCTTTTCATATTAAGTCCGTATCGCCGGGAGAGGTAGTCGTAAACAGGATGGGATGCGATGATGGGGTTTGTTTGGTTTTTCGATACGATTTCTTTTATGCTTCGATCAAGGGACATCAGATCTTTCTCGAGTGCCGCATAATTTTCTTGAAACGTATCCCGAAGCTTGGGCTTCTTTCGACCCAGTGCATCAGCAACGGCTTTCGCCTGTTTGGCTGCCAAATCAAGATCAAGCCAAGTTGTAAAAGCAATGCCCTCATGGGCATGCTCACCCTCCGAGCCGTGGCTGTGTGTGACGGCTCCTTCTATTCTGATATAACGGTCTTTAAATTTCCTGGAGGTGTTCACCAATTTTGAACGCGGCAGTGTAACCTTATCCACCCACTTGGCATAACTAGCACCATTTAGCAGAATCAGGCCTGCTTGCTGGTATTCAGAAATCGTTTTGATTCCAGGCACCCAGTAGACAGGATCCTGATCGGCCGGCGCAGGGAATTCAACCTTAACGTGCTCTCCACCAATCCGTTCGGCAAAATACTTCAAAGGATAGTTGACAACGTATGCGTTAAGGGGACCGGGATGTGAGTCACCGGCCCATGCCGCAAATGGCACTATGAGAAGAACAACCAAAAGACAACTACAGACTACAATTCCATGTTTTCTCTCATTCATTTGTCTTACCCCGTTGAATCTCAATATCATAAGGTGTTAGAATCCAGTAGGAGCGATGCCCCTCACCCACATCAATAACAATCTTCAGTCCCGTTTGATAGTCCGGCAAGGGGAACCGTGTTGTACCATCCTCGCTTAAAATTGTTTTCAACAGCAATTTTTCCTCTCCATCATAGACGTACACCATACCCTTCTTGGGCCGTTTGCCGCCACTTAGTTTTCCTTCTACGACAAGTGTATCTCCTTCGATCCAGGCAAATACCGAAAGCCTGTGGGCAAATGCTGATAATGAAAAACCTGCAAGCGTAATGACTATAAATAAACCAAAAAACCATGCCGGAACTTTGTTAAAACATACACCTCTTTCGATTTTGGATTTT
>MAXL01000462.1 GCA_001751005.1 Desulfobacterales bacterium S5133MH16 | reverse complement strand
TCCATACCCATCTGGTGTTTGACTTCATTGAACCAGAGAGCATAATGAATGATGATGCGATGAAACATGTCCAGAACAAGCCGGGCTGTGTTTTCATGATCCAGATCTTCTATCTTTTCTACGTTGTTCAATTCCAAAATTGCTCCTTTATGAATTGGAAATCCTATCTCCCCTTCCACACAGGTTTCCTCTTTTCCACAAAGGCCGTTAACCCTTCCCGGGCATCTTCGGTAGCGCAAAGTGAAGCAAACAACTCTGTCATATAGTCGATAGATTGATGGTATGGAAGTTCTGACATGCCGTATATGCCTGTCTTCCCGATCTGAAGCGCCAAGGGGCTTTTCTTTGCCAGCTTGGCTGCAAGTTTCATTGTGGACGCTTCGAGTTCTTCCGGCGGCACCACCTTGTTTATAAGTCCAAGCTTTTCGGCTTCAGCAGCGGAAATTATGTCACCGGCCAGTACCATCTCAAGAGTTTTTTTGCGTCCCAGGGAACGAACCATCGGAACCGCCGGACCCAGACAGATTAACCCAACGTTTATGGCGGTGGTTCCAAACTTTGCATCTTCGGCGGCTACCGCCAAATCACAGGCAAACACAAGTCCTGCCCCGTTTGCAAGGGCATAGCCCTTGACCGAGGCAATGACAGGCTTTTTCATCCGGGCGATGGTGTGGTTATGCTCGTCCATCAATTTTATAAGTTCCCGATAGTCCTTATGGCTTTTGTCTTTGAACTCGGAAAGTGAGATGCCCGTTGAAAAATGTTTTCCCGATGCCTGGATTACAATGACACGAATTTCGTCATCCTGATCCATTTCCCGAAGTGCGTCATTCAATTTTCCGGCAAAGGGAACATTAAAAGTGTTCATCTCTTCGGGTCGATTTAGCGTAATCAAACCTATCATATCCTGCTTGTCTACTAAAATTGGTTTGTTCTCCATGATATCCCCTCCTTTTGAATTTTATATTATTATCCGGATAAATATGTTTTTTTAATATATTCAATTTTTTGCTGGAAAAAGCAACTATTTTCCAGATAACCGGGTAAGGGCTCGCTCAAAAATAACTTCACATTTTAATGCGCCGATCCATCCCGCCTGGCTGTGTTGCTCGTCGGTTAAATAGCCAGCTATTCGCCCTCCTCGCGCCTTGCCATGCGGGCGCCTCGACTCCTGAAAATGTAAATTTATTTCTTCGAGAACCCTAAACACAATAAAAAGACACATAAATTCTTCATTCATTCTTTTTAGATGTAAAGCCCTCGCGCTGCATGCTATAGTGAACGAGCGCTCAGTCACAAGATAACACTTATTTATATCTTTGGCTACCTGACTTGTCAATATCTTTCTTATACCGTTGATTACAGTGAGTTAAGCTGTACTCTTCCGTGAAAATATCTTGACATGAAAAACATATATATGGTATTAATTTTGAACGAGCGCTCAGTCATAAGTTGAACTCGATGCAGAGCATTTTTCAATAAATCTTGTTGTGGGGGTATGATGAAAAAACTACGCGCGATAAAAGGAATACCTACCCAGATAAAAAATCCTGATCTTGTGGCGCAACGGCATCGTCAGATTGTTGACGCCGCGGTTCAACTTTTTATTAAACAGGGCTTTCATAAAACCACAACAAGGCAAATCGCCCGTGCCGCAGGTTTTTCCATCGGTTTATTATATGAATATATCGCTTCCAAAGAAGATATTTTGTATCTGGTTTGCGACGCAATCCATGCTGAAGTCGAGCGTAGTGTTTCGCAAGCAATGGCCAGAGCATCCGGGGGGCAGAATCCATTGGCCGAAGTGATTCGGGAGTATTTTTTGGTCTGTAATCGCATGAACGACCATATTCTGCTCATATACCAGGAAACCCAATCTCTGCCGCCGCGATGGCGTAAAAAAGTGCTTGAAAACGAAGTTCGTATTACAGGTGCTTTTATGGAAGTGCTGGCCCGTCTTATTTCATCCGGTGATTTGCCCCACATTAGTGAGCGTTCCATGGAACTTGTCGCACACAATATTTCTGTGCTGGGCCATATGTGGACTTTCCGGCGATGGTTTCTTGCACGCCATTACAGTATTGAGGATTATATTGAGATTCAAACCGAATTTATTCTCGGAAATGTTTAAACAGGGTTAGATTGGAAATCTTCACTTTTATAAGGGAGGGGGAATGAGCGTTGAAGTTTACAAGCCCGAACACCATATCAGAGTTGTTACTGCAACATCACTTTTTGACGGTCATGACGCATCCATAAATATCACTCGCCGAATACTCCAGGATACCGGCGTGGAAGTCATACATCTGGGTCATAACCGATCCGCTCAGGAGATTGTGGATGCCGCAATCCAGGAAGATGTTCAAGGAGTGGCGGTGTCAAGTTATCAGGGGGGGCATGTTGAATTCTTCAAATACATCGTGGATCTTTTGAAAGAGGCGGGCGTTTCACATATCAAGATTTTCGGCGGAGGCGGCGGTGTCATTGTACCCCACGAGATCAAAGAACTGGAAGAATACGGCGTAACCAAAATATATTCCCCCGAAGACGGCACCAAAATGGGACTTCAGGGTATGATTAACCATATGGTTAAACTTATGGATTTTTCTACCGTCCGGAAAACGGATTTTGATTTTACCGGCCTGACTCCGGACAACAAATGCGAGGTGGCAAACCTTATTACCGCTGTTGAACTGGCCATAGAAAAACAAGACGGACATCTTGCCGCCCTTAGATCACATCTTTTAAAAAAGATCGGCAATCGGAAAACGCCGACCATCGGTATTACAGGCACGGGCGGATCAGGGAAGTCGTCTCTGACCGATGAGCTGATTTTGCGAATGTTACACGATCTCAAAGATATTAAGCTGGCAATTATCAGCAGTGATCCGTCGAGGCGCAAAACCGGCGGTGCACTTTTAGGTGACCGGATACGGATGAACGCCATTGCCAACCCCAGAGTTTACATGCGCAGCCTGGCGACCCGTGGATCAGGGACGGAAATTCCCCATGCACTGGCCGAAACGTTAAACGTTGTAAAAGCAGCCGGCTTTGATCTTGTTATTGCTGAAACAGCAGGTATCGGACAGGGAGATTCAAATATTATCGACATGGTGGATTTGTCTATTTATGTCATGACCGGTGAATTCGGCGCCGCCACCCAGCTCGAAAAGATCGACATGCTCGATTTTGCCGATCTCGTTGTTATAAATAAATTTGAAAAAAGGGACGGCCAAGATGCGGTGCGTGAGGTTCGAAAGCAGGTGCAACGCAATCGAAAGGCATGGAACCGGCAGCCCGGAGAGATGCCCGTCTATGGAACAATTGCATCCAAATTTAATGATGATGGTGTCACAGCCCTGTATCACGCCGTCATGAATGAGCTGGCTGAAAAAACAGGCACAATATTTACATCGACCTTGCCCGGCATTGAGACCCGGACATCTACATCCAAAACCATCATTATCCCGCCGGAACGTACCCGTTACCTTGCTGAAATTTCGGAAACCGTCAGATCCTATCACCGACGCACAAAAGAACAGGCAGATACAGTGCGGAAAGCCTGGCATCTCAAAGAAGCCGCAACAGCTATAAGCGGTGATGATCTCCAGGAAGACACATCCGGGATTCTTTCCCGTCTTAAAACGGAAATTGAAAAAGCCGAAAAATCTTTGGATCCGGAAACGACCCGATTGCTTGATGACTGGGAAGAAATCAAAAAAATCTACAGCAAAGATGAACTCACATACCGTGTTCGAAACCAGGAAATCCGGGTTCCGCTTTTCACGGAATCATTGGCGCATACCAGAATCCCAAAGATTGTTCTCCCCAAATTTAAGGATCCCGGAGAAATTTATGCATGGTTGAGGCAAGAGAACGTATCCGGCCGTTTTCCGTTTACCGCCGGTGTGTTTCCTTTAAAACGGGTTGACGAGGATCCCACCCGCATGTTCGCCGGTGAAGGCAACCCTTTAAGGACCAACAACAGATTCAAGCTTCTTTCCGCCAACTACGAGGCCAAACGTCTTTCTACGGCCTTCGACTCCGTAACGTTATACGGATACGATCCTGATCCCAGACCCGACATTTACGGCAAAGTCGGCACCTCGGGCGTAAGCATCTGCACCATTGACGATGTCAAGTTGCTTTATGACGGATTTAATCTTTGTGCGCCCAATACCTCCGTTTCCATGACCATAAACGGTCCTGCACCCATCATGCTTGCCATGTTTTTAAACACGGCCATGGACCAGCAGGTTACCGCCTTTTGCACGGATAAAGGAAGGACGCCGACGGAAAAAGAATATAAAGACATTTGTTCCATGACTCTGCCCAATGTTCGCGGCACGATTCAGGCAGATATTCTAAAAGAGGATCAGGGCCAAAACACCTGTATTTTTTCCATTGAATTCGCACTGAAAATGATGGGAGATATTCAGGAATACTTCATAAAAAACAATGTCCGCAATTTCTATTCGGTCTCCATTTCAGGATATCACATTGCCGAAGCGGGCGCCAATCCGATCACCCAGCTTGCCTTTACCCTTGCCAACGGCTTTACCTATGTAGAATATTATCTTTCCCGCGGCATGCCCATTGACAGCTTTGCACCCAATTTGTCGTTCTTCTTTTCCAACGGCATGGATCCGGAATATACGGTTATCGGCAGGGTGGCAAGACGCATCTGGTCCATCGCCATCAGAAATAAATACGGCGGGTCTGTCCGATCCCAGATGCTAAAATACCATGTCCAGACATCGGGACGCTCTTTACACAGCCAGGATATCCAGTTTAACGATATCCGGACAACATTACAGGCCCTTTGCGCAATTTATGACAACTGCAACAGTCTTCACACCAACGCCTTTGACGAGGCCATTACCACCCCGAGCAATGAGTCGGTCCGGCGGGCCCTGGCCATCCAGTTGATCATTAACCGGGAGTGGGGACTTGCCAATAATGAGAACTTAAACCAGGGCAGCTTTATTGTTGAAGAGTTGACACGGCTGGTGGAAGAAGCAGTCCTTGCGGAATTCGACAGGATTGCCGAACGCGGCGGAGTGCTGGGAGCCATGGAGACCGGTTACCAGCGGAGCAAGATTCAGGAGGAATCGATTTACTATGAAAACCTGAAACATACGGGAGAATTTCCGATAATTGGCGTTAACACCTTCAGGGATCCTGACGCCGATATGGAGCAACTGGCCGAGTGTATTGAACTGTCCCGGGCCACCCAGGCCGAAAAGGAATCACAACTCAGTCGCCTGACTGCATTCAAGAAACAGAATGAAAAACAAGCACCCGGGGCACTTGAACGCCTCCAGAAAGCAGCGTTGTCCGGAGACAATATATTTGCCGAACTTATGGAGACGGTCAAGGTTTGCACACTGGGTCAAATTACCCAGGCGTTGTATGATGTGGGGGGGCAGTATCGGCGCAACATGTAGATTTTCCAGCTAATAAATTGTTCTTTCTCCGATGAGCAGCGTTCTCCGCAAGTTTTCGACCTCAACATACTATTAGTATGCCTCGGTCGAAAACTCTTGTGCGGCCTTGCTCGTCGAATAAATCCCTCATTTATTAACTGGAAACTTGTTTAATAGAGATTGGAGGAAAAACAAAATGAAAGAAGCAGTGATCGTAAGTGCAGTACGAACGCCCATTGGAAACTTTAACGGTTCATTGGGAACCATTGGTGCGACCCAACTGGGGGCTGTTGTGATTGAAGCAGCGGTTGAACGGGCACACATAAGCAAAGATGATGTGAATGAAGTGATCATGGGGATAGCCCTCCCCTGCGGCTATGGCCAAAATCCGGCCAGGCAGGCAGCGATCAAGGCAGGAATGCCCTGGGAGGTTGAATGCCTCACCGTCAATAAGGTTTGCGGTTCGGCCTTAAAGTCGGTGATGCTGGCGGCCCAGGCCGTTCATGCAGATGATGCGGAGATTGTGGTTGCCGGAGGCATGGAAAGCATGAGCGTGGCGCCCTATTACCTTGAAAAGGCCCGATTTGGATATCGCATGGGTCCGGGCAACATTGAAGATCACATGATACATGACGGGATCTGGGATATTGTTAACGACTTTCATATGGGCGTTACCAATGAGCTGTGTTCGGAAAAATATAATATCAGCCGCGAAGACCAGGATCATTATGCTGCCGAATCCTATGGCCGGGCCCTTGAAGCCATAAGCTCCGGGAGGTTCAAAGATGAAATTGTTCCGGTTAAAATCCCCCGTCGAAAAGGCGACCCTGTGGTCTTTGACCAGGATGAGTGTCCCCGAGAGACCCCTTTGGAAACCCTTTCAAAGATGAAGCCCGTGTTTCAAAAGCACGGAAAAGGGACAATCGGCAATGCATCCATCGTTAGTGACGGTGCTGCGGCGGTGGTTGTAATGTCCAAAGACAAAGCAAAAAAAATGGGGTGTAACATCATAGCAAACATCGGCGCCCAGGCAGCATACGGTGTAGACTTGAAAGACCTTCTTGCAGCGCCAATCTGGGCCATCCCAAAGTGTTTGAAAAAAGAAGGAATCTCTATTGAGGACGTGGACCTTTTTGAGATCAATGAAGCGTTTAGCGGTTCCACTGTGGCAGTGCTGCGGGAACTTGATCTGGATCATGCAAAAGTCAACGTAAACGGCGGGAGCGTTGCACTGGGTCATCCTATCGGCGCCAGCGGATGCCGGGTACTTGTTACTCTGTTACATGAAATGATGCGGCAGGACAAAAAAATCGGCGTTGCTTCTTTGTGTCTTGGCGGCGGTGAAGCTGTGGCCATGGTGGTAAAACGATAAATGAAAAGATGTTACCGGTTATTTGTTATACGTTATTTGTTTGCGAACAACCGATAAAGATTAACTGATAAGTGCGTTTAAGGAGATAATTATGGACATAAAAACTTTCGGCGTTGTGGGCGCCGGCCAGATGGGAAATGGAATCGCACAGGTTGCTGCCATGAGCGGCCTTGAGGTGATTATGAGCGATATAAAGACCGAATTTATCCAACGGGGTCTTGAAAACATCAAAAAAAATTTACGGCGCAGTGTTGACAAAGCCAAGATGACAGATCAAGAAATGGACGCGGTTTTAAAGCGGATAAAAACGACCGTAGATATCAAGGAGATGTCAGCGGCCGATTTTGTAATCGAGGCGGCCACCGAGCATGAATCGATCAAGTTTCAGATATTTAAAGACCTGGACCAGATCTGTGCACACCCTGTGATTCTGGCAACCAATACCTCTTCCATCCCCATCGGCCGGATTGCGGCACAAACCAAACGGCCTGAAAAAATTATCGGGATGCATTTTATGAACCCGGTGCCGGTGATGAAACTGGTTGAGGTCATCCGGGGCCTTGCAACTTCAGATGACACCTTCAAAACAACCCGGGATCTGGTGGTTAAATTCGGCAAAACACCGGCCCAGGCAAACGATTACCCCGGCTTTATTGTCAACAGAATACTCATGCCCATGATTAATGAGGCGGTTTTCTGTCTGTATCACGGGGTCGGAACACGGGAAGATATCGATACGGTAATGACCCTTGGCGCGAATCATCCCATGGGACCTCTGGCTCTGGCCGACCTCATCGGACTCGATACCTGTCTTGCCATTATGGATACGCTTTCACATGGATTCAAAGATTCAAAGTACCGTCCCTGCCCTCTTCTCCGGAAATATGTGGAGGCCGGCCGGCTGGGCAGAAAGACAGGACAAGGATTTTATAAATACAGGGCTACTGACCTATCGTAAATTCAGATTCAACATATTTTAATGAAGAATCCACATCTTGAGGGCATATAAAAGATGAACGTTGAACATCGAACATCGAACGTTGAACATCGAATAATGTATTCTACCATTTATAATAAAGACAAAGCGAAGCGCCTTCCACATTCGACGTTCGACGTTGAACGTTCGATGTTCGATGTTCGACGTTCATCTTTTATATGCCCTCAAGGTGTGGATTCTTCATTAAAATATGTTGAATCTGAATTTATGATAGGTCAGAAGCCCTGAATTTAGGAACTATACTCCTCCTGATATTGTTTTTTCGGCCTGCATCATTGCTTCCTCAAAAGGATCTGACGTAACGTTTTCTTTTAGACTCCCGTGGTCCAAAAAAACGAAATAAAGCGATTGCACCAGAAAAAACATCCAGATGCCCAAAGCCCGGGTAAACATGGAATCGGGTGTGAACCAAGCTACCAGAACCGCGCCGCCCAATGTGAGAATAAGCTCTATTGGCAATACCCTTGAAAAAGGCTTTTGAAAACATATGCCGCTTCGAATCCAACTGAAGATTACCAGTGCAAAAAGCAAAAAAGCACTATTTGATTTTACCACAAAGATGATAATCAAAAGCAACAGAAGCGGAAATAGAATGGATAGCGCACTTTTTCCTGCCCAGCGCGTTAAAAGAAACCCGTAGGTTGCGAGATATGACCAGAGAATGATGTTAAGGGCCATGGGCCAGGAAATAATATTGCAAAGTCCCAGGGATAAGGGGATGAATAACAGTCCGCAGATAAGGCCAAAAAAAACCGTGGTTCTTATGGGTCGTTGTGTAAATTTCATGTGTGTACACCTCCTTTGACGGCTTCTTTGCGCTGAAGAAGCTCAAATTCTATTTCCTCGTCACAAAGATCCTGTGAGATCATGTCCGGAAGAATAGCCGACAGGGTTTTTCCCCATTCTTTTTGCTCAGTTTTATGGAAAAATTCCGAAGACTTGAGGCGAAACTGTTCATATTGAAGGCGCTGCTTTTCAACACAATCCCTAAGCTGGACAATCTCCTGATCCAGAGCTTCAATGTGATGACCGAGCTCGTCTTTGTGGCCGGCCATTGGTTTTAGTTTTCTGATAAGCAACCGTGCAATATCATCCCTGTCTTTTTCTATGGATATGGTCAGATCCTGCTCCACTTTTTCACATTCCCGTTTGTATTTTTCATATTCCTGCTGTGCCTGACGGCGAGAGGCCGCCATGTTTTTAAGCCGGGCCTCTTTAAGCGAAAGTGCTTTTTCCATGTCTCTGAGATGCTGTCTGAGAAGGAGACCCCGGTCTTCCATTTGATCCATAACCCCATGGATATCTGCTTTACATAATCGTACGATTCGAGTCAAAATTCCCATAATACCCTCCTTTCATAAAATCGCTTTGCGATTTTATATAACGTCCGACGGCGGACTCAAAAAAAGAAATTCCTATACTGTAACGTTTCGGAAATTCTACAACTTGTCGAAATCAAAAGTCTTTTAATGGCAACTTGTTTATTCCATTATTCCAATTGGGCCGAAGGCCCTAACTTCTTCTTCCTTTATATCCTTCATACTGTAAGGCTTTGGAGTTGGCTTTTTGCTTTTGCATTACCGCTTCAGAATTTCCCGTAAAGGTATCTTTTACAAAATGGCGCAATTCATTGAGATCTTTATCCAAATTTTCAGCCACTTTCCCAGAACCTACCACGGTATTCAGCTGTTGTTTTTTTCTGTAATAAGTTTGGATGCGATCCAGAGCCTTTTTTTCTTTGCCATCCTTTATATCCATTGAAACTTCATCTTTGAGTTTATTGTAATCTTCCTGAATTACCTGCTTTTCCCATTCTTCTTTATCTATGGAGGATATGACTTCCCGCTGATTTTTCACACAAGCGATCTCAAAAGATTTTGAAAGAACGGCATGATATGGCCGGCCGTTGTGGATATATCGAACAGTGATTCCATTGATCTCAAATGTTTTTTGATTATGGGTCGGCATTTTAAATGTAAGGAAGAGCGTTCGCGTCTGACCTGAGTGTAAGTTTCCCGGATGAAAAAGGGCATGATCTTTTGTGGTTTTAATGGGGTAGCCCGATGCATTGACAAGCGACATCCCGTTTCTTAAAGGAATTTTAATCTCCACTGCTGTTGCCGCAGTGGCTCTGGAGTTATAAAATTCTTTTTGAAATACTTGAGCAAAGACTTTGGGATTTTTCAGATAATAGTAGTTCCCGGCCCCCTGATCCGCAATGTAGGTCATTAACTGCTCGTTGAATTCAGTGCCCACGCCCACCGTGGCCACTGAAAATTCTTTGTCAACGGCTATGGAGGCCATATTGCCAAGGGAGAACGAATCGGTAATTCCCTGATTGGCAAGCCCGTCTGAAATAAGAATAACCTTGCCGATATTCCCAATTTTTTTAGCCCTGACAAGGGTGTTGATTCCGGTCTGAAGTCCGGCCCCAAGGTTGGTTCCTCCGCCGGCCCATATACTGTTGACTAAAGATATCAGGTGCCTGCGATTAAGACCGGTTACAGGAACCAGATCAGAGTGTTTTTCAACTCTGTCGGAATAGGCTACCAAAGCAAACCGATCTTTCTCAGACAAATCGGATAACAGGTTCAAAACAGCATGTTTGGCATTTCTGATTTTACTCCCTTTCATAGATCCGCTTCGGTCCAGGACAATCACCATATCTGCATGATGGGCAATTCCTTTGTCAGGGTTAAGCATGTCATCTGCATGCAGGCTGAGGGCAAGGTCTGCAGTTCCGTCTCCTCCCTGGAGAACCTTGTCCTGAACCAGACGGCCTGACAGGGAAATGACACCGTTTTTATCGGGGTTGCCCGGGTTCGGACCGGTAATAAGATTCGATACCCAGGGGTTTCCCCGGCTTGAGTATGCCATTGCAGCCCCGGTGATGACAATTAAGCATCCGACAACAAAAAGCGGTTTCAAATATTTTCGTTTCATGATGTTCCTCCTTTCTATATAAGAGTTAAAAAAATAGTAAATCCTTGAACCCTGATCCAATAATCAATAATCAATTGTTAATTATTAATTGTTAACCGTTGTTTATTAACTATTATTTCCTGAACCCTGCTTGCCCAGTTAAATTTTTCGCAGAAAAGGAGCGCAGCGAATTTAACCGGGGAACCTCTGAACCTTCTGGTCTTTATAATATCGATCAAGCTGAAAAAGCACAATTCAAAGAAGTGTAAAAAGAAATAGGATTATTTTTGCAAAACTTTTGCTTTGAAACCCAAGTGAATTGATATAATAATAACGCATGATGAAAAAACCCAGGGCCAGTATTCTTGTTGTGGAAGATGATCTCGCCATCCTAAAGGGGCTCCTCGATGTTTTTGTCTTTAACGGATACCAGGCAAAAGGGTTAGAAGACGGCGGAGAGGGACTCAGAGCCGGCCTTGAAGAAAACTATGATCTGATCATCCTGGATGTGATGCTGCCCACTCTGGATGGGTTTTCGATTTGCAAAGCAGTTCGCAAAAAAAAACCCGGCCAGGGAATCATCATCCTCACGGCAAAAGGTTCGGAGGATGACATCGTGACCGGATTCAGATCCGGAGCAGATGATTATGTGAGCAAACCTTTTTCTCTCAGAGAGTTGATGGTCCGGGTTGAGGCGGTACTAAGACGCACGGGTAAAAATCTGGGAGACGAACAAATTCGTTTTAAGGGCATTTTTTTCGACGGGAAAACACTCAACGCCTCATACGAAAATCATACCATTGAGCTTACCCGGAGAGAAATGGATATCATTGTCTATCTTTATCGCCATATGGACCGTATTGTTTCCAAAAAAGAGCTTCTCACAGAAGTTTGGCAGTATGCGGACGCCGACATTGAAACGCGTACCGTGGATATTCATATCCTGAAACTCAGAAAAAAAATTACCGCCCTCATGGGGGATATTCCCTTTATATTAACCATGCGGGGTGAAGGTTACCGCCTGGAGCCTGAAGAATGAAAAAGTTGAAAATTTATATCATAATTTTCTGTGTGGCGCTTTCGGTTCCGCTGGCCTATCTTATCTTGCGAACCTATCAGGCTCTGGAGCAGGAAGAGGTCGCTAAATTACAGTATTTTGCGGAAACTATTTTTGACGAAATGGAGAAAGAACTTGCTGCTGTTGTCATTAAAGAAGAGGGGCGGGCTGTAGATGAATATAATTATAAATCGATTCTTTCCAATCTGGTTTCTGGTGCAACCGAGGCGGTACCCTCCCCATTGTCCAAGCTTCCGCAAGAAGATTATATTCTCGGTTATTTCCAGAACAATCCTGACGGTTCGTTTCAAACTCCTTTGGCAGAAACAGGGAAAAGTATTCCCAGCGATCGAACTGCCGTGATTTCCCAGCTGAAAGATACAAACAGGATTTTTAACCGGAAACGCTTAACCGTGGTTG
The DNA here is from genome assembly GCA_001751005.1 of Desulfobacterales bacterium S5133MH16. Taxonomy (GTDB): domain Bacteria; phylum Desulfobacterota; class Desulfobacteria; order Desulfobacterales; family UBA11574; genus S5133MH16. The sequence goes on along the minus strand of MAXL01000462.1, from coordinate 1,777 downwards.
ACTATGTTAAGGCAGCTCAGACCAAAACCCACATCACGCAGGAACAAAAGGAGGCAACCGGCTTTGCGGATAAGTATCTGGATCTGTCGGAATCTCAAAAACCAAAGTCTTATCTCGGGCGTAAAGAAAAACGGGTTGAAAAGATTACAATTGCCCAGGCCTTGAATATCGCTCCCCAAGACCAAGATCGCATACTGACAGGAAGACCAAAAGGAACGGAATCCGAATCGGGCAAAAGTTTAAATAGTTTTGAAAAAGATGAAATCGCTGAAGAATCATTGGATGCAAAGCTTAAAAATGAAGTGTCGCTTCAGGATGGCGCTGAAAAAGAATTGCTCTCGGCGCCGTCTCATAACCCAGAAAAATATCAGGTGGAGGTAACGCCGCTGCGGTCTATCTTTATTAACACGGATCAGGTTTTTATATTTAGACGCATAATGATTGATAACCAGATTTATCGCCAGGGGTTCATTATTCGGGTAAGGGCGTTTTTGAATCATCTGGCCCAGGCGTATTTTGTGAAACAGCCTCTGGCTCGCTATACAAATTTGAGCCTGAAAATAGAGAATCAGGGTCTTGAAACCGAAATTATTAAAACCGGCGCCGTTACCCAAAGAGTAAATTTTTTACTGAACCGAACCTTTCCGTCTCCATTTGATTTTTTAAGGGCAACACTGATCTGCGGCCAAATTCCTCAATCTGCGGGCAGAGGAACACTTAACATCATGATCGCTGTCCTGGTGGTCGTTATTCTTATGGGGCTGTTTTCTATTTACAAAAGTGCATGGGCCGTGCTTGACCTGTCGGAAAGGCGTTCTAAATTTGTATCATCTGTTACCCATGAACTGAAAACTCCTTTGACCAATATGAGAATGTATATTGAAATGCTGGAACAGGGCATGGCCCGTGACCCGGAACGGGAGCAAGATTACTTTAACATACTGGGATCAGAGAGTGCCCGGCTTTCTCGTTTGATAGATAATGTTCTGGAACTTTCCAAGCTGGAAAAAAAACAGCGACATATTAACCTCCGGGAGGGCGACTTTGATGATGTGATACAGGAAGTAAAGACCGTAATGCATGAAAAACTCAGGCATGAGGGGTTTACATTCATCGTTGAAAACAGTGGCGCCAAACCGTTTAAATATGATCGAGAGGTAATGATTCTGATTTTGATCAATCTCATCGAAAACAGTATAAAATTTGGGAAAGCGGCCCCGGTTAAAAAGATTACCCTCGCGGTGTGCCATGAAGATGATTGTGTGAATATCCATGTGTCCGACACCGGTCCCGGCATTCCTCGACATGCGTTAAAAAAGATTTTTGACGATTTTTACCGGGTTGAAAGCCCGCTCACCCGAACAACAGGGGGGACCGGTATCGGCCTTGCGCTGGTTAAAAAGTTTGTTACATTAATGGGAGGCGCGGTTCGCGCTGAAAACAACGCTGGCCCCGGATGCACCATTACGATTTCTCTACCCTAACCCGGATAAACCGGAACCAAGAAATATTTGCCACCAAGGCACAAAGACACTAAGGATTTTATTTTGTTCTTAGTGCCTTAGTGCCTTTGTGGCGAAAAGAAAAAAGGAGACAAACATGAGTGCTTATGTCTATCAGAACAAAACCTTGCATCTTAACAAGTATCGAAGGAAAGGGAATGGCACCCCGCTTTATTCCGGTTCTCAGGGAACCAGCTATGATAGACGCTGCCCAAAGATAAGACAGGGTATTATCCTTGTTGACTTTGACCGCAGACAGAAAAATGATCCTAATT
>MAXL01000461.1 GCA_001751005.1 Desulfobacterales bacterium S5133MH16 | reverse complement strand
TTCATCTATCAGGGAGGAGACATTGATTTCGACGACACCGCCATTAAAGACCTTGACCGATCCGCCTGGTTGGGAAACCTGACGGTTGGATTCAAGGTAAGAGATAATTTCAAGATCTCCGGCAACATTCTCTATGTCAGCGGTGACGACAATCCCAATGACAGTGATGCAGAAAATTTTGACGCCATTGATGCGGACGTCTTTATCGGCACAATCATTTTTAAGGATTCCATTATGGCCGACTGTGACAGGTTTATTTCTGATGCACCGTATATCATGGATAAAGGACTGATCAACTATGCCATTCAGAGTGAATACCAGATTAATGCGAAGAACGACCTGAGGGCTGCGGTACGTTATCTCATGACGGCAGAAGACCTCGAGTTAAAACCCAATGCATCGGATGATGATCTCGGGTTCGAATTTGACCTGTGGTACACCTACAAGCTAAACAAGCATGTGCAATTGAAAATAGATGCGGCTTATCTAATCGCCGGCGACGGAGCCGATCATCTTGCCGCCAGCGATAATTATGATGGCGATGACATATATAAATTAGCGGCAGGAATCAAGATCAGTTTCTAACTCCGGACAATCATAGCTGCATTCGCAGAGTAAGTATGTTGCATGGAAGCTGGCGGTAATCCCGCCAGCTTTTTCTTGACTCACTTTTATCCTGAACGGATGCTTCGCGCCGGCCCGTCCGCTTTACTCCGCTTGGCAGGAGGGCGGGCCTGTTCGGGTTAGGTGCTATGCTTTTAGTATCAGATAGGCGACATATCCTATATAGCAGATCAGGAGAATAACACCATCCTTGCGCGTTATCATGTAATTCTTTTTCATCATCACCCACGGCAGAAAACCCACGAATATCATCACCAGGTAATCAACGAGCAGACCGCTGTTAATAAAGCCGCCCGGAATCGGAATAGGTCTGATCAAAGAGGCGGCTCCGAGCACGCTCAGTATGTTGAAAACATTGCTCCCCACAAGGTTGCCGATGCTGATATCCATCTCTTTTCTCAATGCGGCAACAACAGAAGTAGCAAGCTCCGGAAGCGAAGTTCCCAGTGCTACAATGGTCAGGCCGATGAATTTTTCACTGACGCTGAATACTTTCATGATAGCAACAGCCGAATCAATAAGAATTTCCGCACCCGCGACCACACCGATGATTCCCGCCGTGATACATAAAACCTGCCGGCTTCTGGAAGTCACATATTCGATTTCTTCCGCGGCATGTGCGAAAGCAACACTATCGGTTTTTAAGTCTCGCCGGGATTCTTTAACGGCAATATAATAATTGAAGCATGTATATAAGATAATTCCACCGAAAAGCGACGCGCCTTCGAGCCTTCCGATTTTCGAGTCAAAAGAGATCAGCAAAAGATATATGGATACGCCGAGCATTATCGGAATGTCCCGGCGGTACACCGACCGATTGCTCGTTGTCGGATGTATTAATGCTGCCAAACCCAGAACAAGGGCAATATTACAAATGTTACTTCCCACGACATTTCCTACGGCGATCATGCTTTTATCTTTAATCGAAGATACTACGCTGATAAACAGTTCAGGCGCCGAAGTCCCGAATGCAACGACAGTTAAGCCGATGACAAGCGGTGTCAAACCGAGATTGCGAGCCAGGCTCGAAGATCCTTTTACCAGCCAGTTGGCGCCATAATAGAGTATCAACAACCCAATAATAAAATAAACCGTATTAAGTATCATATCTGAGTGCCCCGCAAAAAATTTGCGTATCATACATACTTGTGCTAGGCTATCATGTCAAATATAACCTCTATATATTATACTTTTTGCCAAATGACGGAAAAATGGTTGCATTAACGTTTCGGATTGCTGTAAATATTCAACAATAAAAAGGAAGTGATCGTTCACGGTTCATATCTTTGAGGTGAACCTATAATCTCTATCTAATAATCAATAATCAATTGTTAATTATTAATTATTAATCGTTGATTATTAACCATTATTTCCTGAACCCTGAACCTGTGAACGCTTATAAAAGGAGAAACCAATCATGAAACAAGGCTTGTCTGAAGGTCAGGCAAAAATCGATGAGATTTGTATCAATACTATTCGTACACTTTCCATGGATGCTGTTCAAAAGGCCAACTCCGGCCATCCCGGTGCGCCAATGGGTCTTGCTCCCGCAGCCTATGTGCTCTGGACTCGTGTGATGAAACATAATTCCAAAAACCCCGGCTGGCTGGACAGGGACCGATTTGTGCTTTCAGGGGGACATGCCTCAATGCTCCTTTACAGCCTGCTTCATCTTTCGGGTTATGGTGTAACCCTTGATGATATAAAGAATTTTCGTCAGTGGGGCAGCAAGACGCCGGGACATCCTGAGTTCGGACATACTCCGGGAGTGGAAACCACAACCGGTCCTCTGGGTCAGGGCTTTGCTAATGCAGTGGGTATGGCTATGGCAGAACGGCACCTCGCAGCCCGTTTTAACCGGTCCGGCCATGAAATCGTCGACCATTTCACCTATATGATGTGCGGGGACGGAGACATGATGGAAGGCGTCTCTTCCGAAGCTGCGTCCCTTGCCGGGCATCTGGGCCTTGCCAGACTCATCTGTATTTACGATGACAACAAAATCTCAATTGAAGGAAGCACCGATATAACCTTTACGGAAGACGTTGCCCTGCGATTCAAGGCCTATAACTGGCATATTCTGAAAGTCGATAACGGGAATGATATCCATGCAATTTTCAAGGCCCTCCAGGAAGCCAAAGCTGAGACCGAACGCCCGTCACTGATTGTCCTGCGTACCCATATTGCTTTTGGAAGCCCTAATAAACAGGATACGGCCGATGCCCACGGCGCACCCCTTGGTGAAGAAGAGGTTCGCCTGACAAAAAAAGTCCTGGGTGTTCCTGAAGAACTCTCTTTTTTCATACCGGAGCAGGCGCTGAATAGATTCAGAAAATGCATCGATTCAGGAAAAGAAGCCGAAGCCCGGTGGCAGGAAACCTATCAGTCTTACAGTAAAAAATATCCCGAGCTGGCAAAACAATGGGTTGATGCCATGAGCGGTTTTTTAACCGAGGGATGGGATGCCGGGATACCCGAATTTTCAGTTGCCGATGGTCCCATTGCAACCCGTGCAGCATTCGGTAAGGTTCTGAATGCCGTTGCAGAAAAACTCCCCACACTTATCGGCGGTTCTGCGGATCTGGCGCCTTCCAACAAAACATATATGAACGCTTTCCATGAATTCCAGAAAGATGCTTACGATGGCCGCAATATTCGTTTCGGCGTCCGGGAACATGCCATGGGGGGAATAATCTCCGGCATGTTTCTTCATAACGGACTACGCCCTTATGGCGGAACATTCCTTGTTTTTGCCGATTATATGAGACCGGCAATTCGCGTTGCCAGCCTTATGAAACTACCCATCATATACATCTTTACTCACGACAGCATTGCGGTGGGCGAAGACGGCCCGACTCACCAGCCCGTTGAACAACTTGCCAGCCTGAGGGCAATTCCGGGCCTTACGGTTATCCGTCCTGCGGATGCTTCTGAAACCGCCCAGGCATGGCGTCATGCCGTAAAAAACACGAGAGGTCCGGTTGCTCTGATTCTAAGCCGCCAGAAACTTCCGGTATTAAACCCAGACCATATGGAAAACGGTCTGGCAGACGGGGCTTATATCCTGGCGGATTGCGAAGGCAAGCCCGATATTATCCTGATTGCCACAGGTTCGGAAGTGCATATTGCCCTGGAAGCCCAAAAGCGGCTTGCTCTGGAAAATATCGCCGCCCGGGTTGTGAGCATGCCGAGCTGGGAGCTTTATGAACAAATCCCTCAGGAATACAAAGACCGTGTGCTGTTGCCGGATGTAACCGTGCGTATTGCCATAGAAGCCGGTTCACCCATGGGATGGGAACACTATGTTGGAAACAGCGGCGCAATTATAGGCATAAAGGATTTTGGTGCTTCCGCACCGGGAGGCACCGTAATGAAACAATTTGGCTTTACACCTGAAAACATTGTTCAAAAAGCAATGGACCTTTTGAACCGATAAATGGATATGGATCATGGATCAAACCGTAAAAGAGGCGATCTATCGAGCGGTGGAAAAAGAGCCCTTTGCACGGGTTTTGAAAATGGAACTTGTGGAACTGGAACTTGGATATTCCGCAGTGGAGATGATCTATAATCCACAAGCCATGGACAATATTTATAGTAGAGCCCACGGCGGGGTTATTTTTGGCTTAATCGACGAAGCATTTGAGGCGGCCAGTCAGACAGAAGGGACGGTAGCCGTAGCTTTAAACGTGAGCGTAACCTATGTGTCCAGCCCCAAACCGGGGAAGCGTTTGCGGGCCGAAGCCCGGCAAGTCAGTCGAACTAAGAAGACAGCCGGCTTTGATATCAAAGTAACGGATAAGGATGGACAGTTGATTGCCACATGCCAGGCTCTGGCGTACCGTACCGGTAAGCCCATACCCTTTCTGTGACACTTTTGTAAAAAGTCGTCACTCCGGTGAAAACCGGAGTCCAGATGGTCTGTAACCGCTTGAAAAGACTGGATTCCGGCTTTCGCCGGAATGACGGAAAACGGTATTTTGGGACTTTTTACGAAGCCATCAATTTTACGCTCCGCGAGGAAAAGAGTTTTCACGAGTTTATTTTCTTTAGAGGCCCATGAGTTAAAATACAATGAAACTTTCACAGAACGCACTAAAAATATTACAAAAAAGAT
>MAXL01000460.1 GCA_001751005.1 Desulfobacterales bacterium S5133MH16 | reverse complement strand
CTTGAGCAGATTAAAAAGGAATAATTTTCACCAGATCAAAACTGATTCCCATCATTTAGGGCCGTGGTCACACCTTGCAATTTGAATTCATCCTATCCGTGACTATTAATGGGGGACGGTCGTGCAGAATGTGCATTGCCAATACAATTTCTGCACGAACGTCCCCCATTAATAGTCACGGATAGTAAATTAAAAAAACAATTTAAAAGACTTAAATCACAATGCAAGGTGTGACCACGGCCCTAAATGATGGGAATCAGTTTTGATCTGGTGAAAATTATTCCTTTTTAATCTGCTCAAGAATCTTGTAAGCAACCCCGAACGATCGCACCAGGCTCATAAAGGCTCCGGGCAACGGGACTTCCCGATCGGTGAGGATAATATTTAGATTCTTTGCCTTTTCAAGCACGCTTTCACTATTCACACCCTCATTACTGTCGCACAGATATTGGATGCGGAGTGCATCGGTCAGGGGAATATGCAGGTGATCAAAATTAGTGGCGATGGCCTCCACCTCCTTTTTGATGATATGTGCATTTTCCCTTGTGAAAGATGCAAACGGCTCTTCCATATTCTCAACACCAAACAGGTCGTTAACGACAGCACCGGTCAGCCGAATAATGTCGCCGGGATCTCTTTCCGGATACCTTTTTTCCAGAAAAGGCTTCAGTTCGTTGAACAGGACCATTTTTATGATGTCTATCCCTTCCCTCAGCACCGGGACCAGCTTAGCATCTATTTTCTTTTTGTTCTGTGTCATAGCTGATCAGGTTGCGGGTTGCGGGACGCCTATAAAATTATAAGTTTCTATTTTATCTGATATAAAACGGAACGGGGGACGTCCCCCATTATTAATTTTTTTCAATTTCAAATTTTATGCAACGCGATATTGCAACCCCGTCCCTCATTCCAAGATTTCAATATTCCCAGGTGAACTTTTCAGCGAAGGATTAATCTTTCCGGTTGGCGAGTGGCTTGCGCGGTAAAACAATGCGAAAGCTGGCTCCTGCATCCGGACTTGAATCAACAGAAATCGTGCCCCCGTGTTTGAGGATGCCCTTGCGAGTTACGAAAAGTCCGATTCCTGTCCCTCGTTTTCCTTTTGAAGAGCTGAAAAGTTGAAATATCGAGCTTGCCTGTTCTTCTCCCATCCCGGGCCCATTATCTGATATTTCAAAGGTGACTCTGGTCTTATCGGCCCTGGCCGTAAAGCGTATCCAGTGGTCGATTTCTCTGACATCCTCAATGCAGGCTTCCATAGCGTTTTCGAGTATATTGATTAAGGCCGCGCGGATGATTTCAGAATCGATAGCAAAATTTCCAGATAAATTTAAAAAATCGGTGATGAATCGAATATTAGCAGCCTTGATACGTTTTTCAATAAATATTGCGATTTCTTTGGCAAACCGCCATACCTCTAAGTCTTCAATTTCCAGATCCCGTTCTTTTGAGTAGTAAAGGATATCCAAAACCAGTTTCCGAATGCGGACTTCCATGAGTTTGGTAACATCCAGGCCCTCCTCGATCTGAGCCGGCCGGTTGCGGTAAAAGCCCGTTTCGATCAGATAAAGGCCGGCATCCAGCCCTGATAAACATCCTCTTAAACTATGCGAGATGGTTCCAACCATCAATCCCAGTGTGGAAAGATTGTCTTTTATCTCATGCAGTTCGGTAGTATCCATAAAGTAGGCGAGTGTTGCGCGCTTGCCCTTGTAAACAAACGAAGTTACAGTTTCCATAACCCAGTGAGTGGAACCGGTTTTATCGTAAACACAGAACTCGTAGGGAACAAGACTGACGCCCTTGAGCATGGCCACAGCACTCTTGCGCACATGTTCGCGATAATCTTTATGGACAAGTGACATGGAATCCATATCTATCAGTTCAGCTTCATCGTAGCCTGTGATGCTAATAAACTGAGGATTGACGTATTTGAACCTACCTTCCCGCACAATATAGCTGCCGATGAGCGCATTTTCTTTACTCTCAATAAACTGAATTTCGGAAAGTTGGCGCTGGGTGTTATCGCTAATGAATCCCTGGATTGCAAGGGGCTTGCCGTCCCTGTTTCGCAAAACGATCCAGCGATCGTGCAACCACAGAATCGTGCCATCCGGGTGCAAGATGCGATACTCAGCTTCACCTGTCGCATGATCACTATTCAATGATTCGGTCAAGGCGGCCTGGGCCGGTTGGCGATCTTCGGGATGGATTGATCTTAAGATTAAATTAGCAGGAATTGAAATTTCAGTACGATCTTGTAACTGGAAAAAAAGTCTGAATTTTTGGTTGTGAAATAGAAATTGTCGTGAGCTAATATCATAGTGATAGATGGCATCCTGTGAACAATCCGCCAGGCGTCTGAAATCATCAAATAAGCCATGTTTGATAACCTGGTCTTTTGTTTTTGATGCATTAAATGAGTCAATCATGGACTTTAAGCATTGTCTCTAATGAATGAAGTAGCAGAAATTAGTAGAAGTGGTTTCAAAACCCCATCTAACACCGAATCTCAGCGTTGTGGACCTCCTCAAAATGCTCACATACCCCTATGTATGCTGCGCTTTTTCGTCGGCTCACGCCTTGACCTTCGGCGCGATCTGAGGTTTTGAAATCACTTCTAGACCAATTATCAAAACTGCACTCAAATGTCAAAGACTGTGATGGGGGACGTTCGGGTTGCGGGACATCCTATATTCTCCTTGTCAGTCACAAAGTATGTGTTTTTAAATAACATTTCAAAAAGATAGAATAAAAAATTATTTCAAGACACACTTATTTTGTAGTATTTGATAGTAGTATTTTAGTGTTTTCCTTCGACAAAGCTCAGAATAGACCTTACGTTTATCCGGCATAGCCCTGGGTGTCGACCGCCAATCATTCCTTATCCAGAGTGAAAAATGGGGTCAGATTTTGACTTGTGATTAAGAAAGTGTTGGTTGTTAAAATTAATTACTGATCAAGATTTAATCCCAGATTTTTTTGTTGAATATTCAAATGCATATGCTATTGTTAGGATGAAGTTATTCTACAGTCTAATCATCGCTGCACATATCTTGTTTCTATTCATTTTTTCGAAAAGCTGTAATTTTTTCGCAGCGAGTCAATAACTAATGTTAGCTGGCCTTATGGTCATTGGTGGAGCAGGAGAGTGGAGTATATAGAAATTTAAGGAGGAAGCATCATGTCCGTATTTGATAATAGCGAATATGATAACCATGAACAAGTTCTATTTTGCCGCGACAGAGAGGCTGGTCTATTTGCCATTATTGCCATCCACGATACAACCTTGGGGCCGGCCGCCGGGGGCTGTCGAATGTGGCCCTATGCCTCTGTTAACGACGCTGTGACCGATGTACTTCGTCTCTCTCAAGCGATGAGTTACAAGAATGCTTTGGCCGGTTTGCCCCTGGGTGGGGGGAAGTCGGTCATTATTGGCGACCCGAAAAAAGAAAAGAATGAGAAACTTCTGATTTCCTTCGCTCGATTCGTCCAGCGTTTAGGTGGGCAGTATTACACAGCTGAGGACATTGGTATTGGTATCAATGATGTGGAGGTGCTGGCAAGAGAGAGTGATTATGTTTT
>MAXL01000459.1 GCA_001751005.1 Desulfobacterales bacterium S5133MH16 | reverse complement strand
GGTGAGTCGATAAGAGGGGTTTCCTTTAGCGGCCTCAACGCCTGAACAGGCCGTGGTGCCAATCAGTACAGATCCTGCCATATTATAGATGTGTTCAAAAGACTCATTACTATTTCCCCCAAGAAGCCTCTAAAACCCATGACCTTGAATGAAACTGGAAACCGAACGACATTAGTCTCATGCCGAAAGCATTATTCGCAGAATTTCCTTTTTAGGGTCCATTTGTAAATTAGGAACGGGGACGGAATAACTTTCCCGTTCCTAAGGGCTCGCAATTCGTTTGCGGGCCCTTTTCCAGGACCACCAGGCTTTTTGATTTTTTCAGAAGTCGGTATTCAGCGAGCCTGAGTACCTCGTCGACGAACGTCATTACGCCGGGGTAGTATTCGGCGTAGTCGTGAAAGGCGACGATCCCTCCGGACCTTACCGATTTGTGAAAATGCCAAAAATCTCTGGCCACGTTTGGATAGTCGTGCAAGCCATCGATGAACAAAAAGGATATGGGCCTATCCCACGACACATCCACGGAACGGCTTTGAACCGTTTTCACCACGTCCGCAAGACCGGCGTTCTCTATATTGCGGTTGAAAACATTCAGCGTCGGCGAGTGTGACTGAACGCCTTGGTCCATCGCACCCACTTTCCCATCGTGGGGGTCGATGGCGTAGACCTTCGCCTCTGGACAGACCGCTTTCACGACACTGCCCAACACCACGGTTGATCGACCCTTGTAGCTCCCTACTTCCACGATCGAGTGAGGCTGCGGAAGTTCCTTCATTACTTTTCGACTTGCGGCAATCAACAGGTCGGCTTCTTCCTCTTCGAGCCAGCCTTCGATTTTACTCATCGTTTTCAGGATCGGCGTCGTCAATAAAAGCCCGTCGTTGTTGTTCGATGCGGAAAGAGGCGTCGACTCCCGCGTAACAGACCGATATTGGTAATGGTCGAACCTGTTCCGGACGTGGCACCGCAGACGGTTCCCGTATTGGCGAGGAATCGGATGAAGCCAGAATACGTCGGCCCGATCGATCGCCGAGTCCACGTCTTTGACCGTGTACGGCGTTTGATATCTTACGTAGTCGTAGCTACAGGGATTCTTGCGAATCTTGTATCCAAGAAGCGCGGCCAGGGTCGGCAGAACAACCTCTTCAGTCGCCCAGATACTGGAACGACGCATGATTCTCTGCAAAGTATCGTCCGTGGAAAAGAATCGTGTCAGGTCACGAGCGGCGTCCGCCAAAAAAATCGTGGAAGGCCAAAACGTCCAGTACACGAACTTGTCCTCGCCGCACGCGAAACGCCGCAGAAGAGGCCGCCACAAATCGGTTTCCTTCAGCGCCTGCGCGGCCGCGGCGACGTTGGTGTTGTTGGGCTGACGATCCGGCGAGTTACCGAGCAACCCTATACCGGCGTCCTCGGATACGAAGTTGCCCAGATACTCAGAAAATCCCGAGTTCACGGCCAGCTGATCGGAATCGACAATAGTCAGCGTGTCGAATTGAAAGTTGTCCAGCGCAAATTGCATGCAGTCGAGGGCGAATCTGTGAAGTCTGCCCCATGCCATCCGGCGAGGCGAAGGATGCACGACTACGCCGTACTGCTCGAAGGGAAACTGGAGATTGAGCAGGTTTTCATCCTCCCCTCCGTTGTAGAGCAGAATCAGGGAGGAATGATCGTGATATCTCAGATTCCGTACTAAATCGATGACGCACTCCTGGCTCTCATGGACCAGACATGCAAAAATATTGCGGACCGGTTTGGCCGCTTTCTCGGCAGGATGCCTTTTGATGGAAACCACGGGACGAGAATCAGATAACGTTATCCCGTTTTCATCCCGGTAAAATTCCCAATCGGAATTCAACAGCTTTCGAATCTCCTCAACCGGGTAGGCGTGCCACCAAGCCCCTGTTGTCTTTTTGGGGCTGACATTGTGCTGGTGTATCATGAACACCGAAAAGGTCGAATCGTCCAAATTGGTAATGTGATGGGGCTGAGCTGCCCGAACAAACAAACCATCCATGCCAACGTCGATTTCGGCAAAGCGGTTGCCCGCCCAATAAATCTTCTTATAGCACAAAGTACTGCCCAGTAACCATGCATGCTGATCTTTAGGATAGATATAGCGGTAGGCGCAGATCCGTCGAATATCATAATACAACAGGTTATTGATGCCGCAGATTTCCGTTCCTTCTCGTATGAGGGTTTCAACCTGGTAATTTAAACGCCGCGACGCATACCAATCATCGTCATCCCAGTGAGCAATAATTTGTCCTCTTGCGCACTCACAAGCCATGTTCAGCTTGGCACCAAGAGTAACCTTCTCTTTTAAACGGAAGTAACGGATTCGCCCGTCGTAAGGTACCAGGTCTTTGATTGCATCCGTGCCATCATCTAAAATGATTAGTTCTTTGTTGGGATAATTCTGGTGCTGAAAATATAAAATTGCACGGTGCACAAACCGACGACGATTATATGTGGGCATAATGCATGAAACAAGCGGTTGTGATGTGCCTTTTGTCATCAATCAGACACCTCCCCCCCAACGAATTTCAATAGATAAAATCATCATCCTTATTTCTTTTTTATTTTGATTTTAAACGTTTCGATGCGTCCTACCTCGAATCTGATTTTCTTCCTCGATGAATAAATTACATTTCCTTCCTTATCGATAACCTTCAAATAGATGTCAGGATTAGCCTTGATGAGGTCGGAGAACTGTTCAGCCTCATACCTGGCAATGAAATTACCATTTTTATCCGTATGGACAGTACCAAACCTATCATCAAAAATACCTTCCTTGTCATAGAGGCTCATGGTTACACCGCCTATACCATTATCGTTTTCATCCGTGACCCTTCCTTTTACGACCCATCGGCCTGCAGGAAGTTCCGTTTCATGCGTATCCGATACGGGCGGTGTGCAAACTTCTTTTATATCAGAAATGTAAATGGCCTTGTAATCGATTCTTCCCGGCCTTATAAACAAGGGCTCGCTGTCCTTATATAGGATTGTTTGTTTTTTATCTGAAATATACAGGAATAATTTATCCTCCATTGATATACTGAGCCCGGTTTCATCTATTAAAGTATAGGAAATGGAAAAATATCCATTTTCATCCGTGCAGCCATACCCCATTTCTCTTAACCATTTACCCTTTTGGTCGTGAAGCGTAGCCGTTAAATTCTTAATTCCTTTCCTGTCCTTATCAATGACCTTCCCATGTATTTTCCAGGTATTTTTATCGACGGATTCTACCTTGATATTGGCTTCGGTGATCAATACATCCAAGTCCTTAGACATGTGATCGATATTGCGAATTTTTTTTCCGACTACTACTACCTTTTGATGATCGGGTCCCAGTTTTTCTGTTAACCGGGCTTTGTGCTTTTTTAGAACATCGCGTTTTATCTGTTGAAAGGCTTTCAGCTCATTCAGGGCGCCACTTCTCACGGTATCCAGCCTGTCGAAGCTAAAATTCACAGTATCAGTTACATGTTTAGATAGTTCTTCCGGTTTCATATGAAGCACCTCTTTAAATTTTAGGCATTACTGAAATGCCTCTGCTAACTGTTTATTTTTCCTGGTTTAATAGAGTTATCAGCAACTTCCTAAAATTGGCACAATTTATTTGGTCTGAAATTGGGAAACCCATTATGCCATCAAGCAGCACAAGATTATTATCAAAAGTTTCATCTCTGATGCCCACGGCTGTGAGACAGTGGGTAGCCTGGTTGCCGGTCCAGGTATTCATCATTAATCCAATGGAAAGCAGTGAAAAAAGCGCTATTGTCAATCCTTCCTGAAAGCGGTTATCGTTGGTTCTGATCGTATTGCCTATAGTGAAGACATCTGCAAGGACATAATCTATCCGGCTGTTGCATTCGGATTGGTTACCCACGTAGGAAATGTCGTCCAGGGAAAAAATCAGTTGTGAACTTATAGCGAAATCCTGCTCCTGCGAGCGCAAGTCGAGGGTTGTCCGATTATTGGCAAAGAGCACGTTGCCAGTGGGCAGATAAACCAGCATTTCTATAATCGGGCCTGTTTCCGCAGTAACTGCACTCTCAAAATCTCCAACAGGCGATTCTGCAAGGGAGATCGGCATCCCGCCCATTCCCAGACAGAATAAATTGGCTGGCACAGAAGCAAAAGTCCCATAGGATACCAGTCCGGAAGCGGTAGCATAAACCGGATTGGCAGCAGACATGGACATCGTTGCCGCCCCAATCGTATTATCACGCCTTAAAGACTTTTTCTTTTTTTCTTTTACTGAACTCATGATTGTTTTCAATTGAGAGATTAACAAAAGGGCAAACAGGTCTCTGGATACGCCCAGGTTAATGATCATCACTGAACCGGCCAGGGAGGGGAAAAAACTAATTTTGGGATCGATTCCCTGTGATGTTAAATGATTGCCAACCACCGAGACCGGCCCAAAAGCCCCAATAAACAATGCTTTCCCCAAGGGTTGAGTTACGATATTATCGTGTATTTTCACGGCCGGCACGCCATCCATGAATGGAATTTTTTCAACAAACTCCTCTATCACCTTTCCAAGTCCTAACCTGATAATAATTCCGCCGCCTATCCCAGAGCTTACTTCGGTCAAGCCTTGGAATGTTTTAGGGCCGTTATTTAATATGCGGTTATCCGAAATATCGATTCTTTCACCGTGCTGGATAAAGATGCCGCAGACCGGAGCCGTGAGGTTGGCCCCGTTTTTTTCAATATGGTTTTCCCTGATGGTGAGGTTTTCGCAGTCTGCCAGGGCAATACCACCGAAAGCCATTTCCATTTCCATTTTTCCCTCGATTTTTGAAGGCTTCTGCTGCAGACATTCCGCTATGGTATTGCCGGTTATGGTAAGCTCATCGATTGTCACCATCTCTTTCACTTCTTGCAAGCTGAAAAAGTTCACTACGCCTATACCATTTAACCCCATATATTTAATTATGTTACTTTCAATGAGCATGTTGCTGATAAACCCGACAAAATTGTCCTTAAACCGCTTTAATGCCTCATCACCTAAGCTATCCTTGTTTATCCCATAGTTCGTTTTTAGAATCGGCTTCAACAAGTCATCCATGTCCCGTGGTGTATGGCCCAGTGTGATCCCGTTCCAATAGCCTCCAGTCACCTGGTTTTCTTTAATTTTAATTCCTTCCGAATCCCCGGCGATCTGGATACCTCCAGGCACTCGAAATTCTTTCTCCGGATATTCTGAGAGCACATAATTCCATATTTTATTCAGATAGGAGAACAACCAGAATGGGTTATTATAGATGCTTTCCACGTCTGTATCAGGCGCCGAAAGGTCAGGCACCGCCATTTCGGTGTGTGTGATTTCTTCCGGAGGACTTAACTTTTTAGCCGGGAACACGGAGATTTCATTATTTTCTATGATACTGTCCTCGGCCCTCATGAATATTGCCGTGTCTCCCTTATCCCTATCCAACATCCGGATTCTATTTTTCCTGATTTTTATCCTCTCACCATTCCGGATGTGAACAGCATTTGTTAAGGCAATAATTCTGTTGTCGGATATTTCTATTTCTTTCAGTTTGCCGGCAGCCTTTTCTTCCATCAAAATGGCGGTGCCTTTGAAAGTTGTTATGTTCATTCCTTCCATGGTGATGAATTGAGAATCAACTATATTAAAAATCGGTTGTTTGCTTTTTTTCGGGATAACACGGGTCTGCTCGCCGCACCCTTTTATGGAAATATTCTTTCCCCCATTAATGATTACATTTGCTTCATGCAATCCTGACATCAGGCATATATTTCCTCCTGCTTTCACCTTGGCAATCGCCGCCTGGATAGAATCAACATCTCCGAAGCTTGATTTTCCGTCTCCCACTGTAACAGTACAACACCCCCCCTGGTCTATCCGGATTTCATTCAACGGTGGAAAAGACTCGCGGCAGTCTTGAATAAAATTTACAAAGACTTCATTATTAATTTCGACCAAAGCCAATTTTCCATAATGATGTTTGATACCATACGGAGTTTTGGATTCAGGATTATTCGTTGCGTCTTTCGGCCATTCAATATCCGCTGTGGCACTGCGGGCGGGTATTAGCCAGTAATCACCGGTTTTGTACTCCTTTCCCTGCTCAAATTTTATTTCTACTCCATCTTCCAGTTTGAGAAACCCATCATTGTTTGCCGGGATTTCAACCTTTACGGCGCCATTGGAATCCCATCGTCTAATTTTTATAAGACCAGAAAAATCACCTGGATTCCATCCAACATCTTCCAAAGAAGGTTCAACTGTAATTTTTTCACCATTTTTTTCTTTGATTTTCAGAAAAACACCTTTCTTTCCCCGAAGTTCATGGTCGTCATCGGTCAACTCGATCCATTGGCCTGGAGAAAATTCATCCAATCGGCCCTGTACCGCGTGACTTACGGTAATTTCTTCCCCTGAAATTTCTTCCACTTTGGCTACGATTGATCCATTATCTCCGGACCATTTAAAAGTGGGATTATCAGAACCTTCAGTTCCGCTCTCATGAATTTCCACTCTGTACAGTTGGTTTTCAAGCCGGCGGTAACCGGCATTGGGCGGTAATACGCACGGGTTATCCGACTCATCACCAGGTTTTGCCCGTGCGCTTAATAAACCGGTACTGTTGGTAGTGCCTTGTTGCCAACCGGGATCAATCAGGCTGCACTCCAATCCCTCGACTGATTGGAGTTTTACCTGCCAAACAGTTTGAGAACGCGTGGCGGTATCAGGTCCGCCCAACGCCTTGTCACGAATATTTTCATCCTCCAGCGCGGAAATATGGCGCTGCCAGACATCTAGGTAAACAAGGTGGTTCCCATCAGCTATGTTCTCCAAAAGATCACTCTCAATTGGGAGTTTTGGATAATCAGGCTGGGTTTTATACGTTATTTCCTCTTCCAATTCACATAGAATTCCACCCACATATATACGGCCTGATGAGATTTTCAACTCATTGTTATCTATTGATATAGCAAACCCACCACCGTATTTGGGGACACCGGTGAGGCCAATAACATCCCTTGCCTTAGTTTGTCTGAAGTGGGCCTGGATATCCATCTGTTCATTCCAGTCGGCGTCCATTTGAACCCGGCCCTGCTGCATGCAGACGCTGCTGTAATGCTTTTTCTTATTAAATGTTGAACGTGTGAAATCGCCTTTCATGTTATCCTCCTAATTTACAAAAAATATTCCGGCTTTCATGTTGGCGGGTAGATACTCATCCAGGCTTGCCCACAGGTTGCCCACTCTCTGGGGATGAAGCAGGTGATGGAACACCCCCATTTCCGCACCGTCTTCGGCTCCTTCACAAATCTCCTTTGGACAGTTCAG
>MAXL01000458.1 GCA_001751005.1 Desulfobacterales bacterium S5133MH16 | reverse complement strand
TTGAGTTTTATGCTGACAGCTAAACCAACCAAAGGATTTATAATGATTGGTGATGGGTCTTACATAGTTGCCGCAATTTTGTTTTTAACCTCTGGATGTGTCTGCCTCGTTATTAATTCCTATTGGGGGCTTTCCCTTGCGTATATTGTAAGCTTACCTATATTTGCTATTGGCGTTATAATTGTGTGGCGCAGCAAACGAAAACCACCCTCATCATAGAGTGGGAATGCCTGGAGGCCCATCAAATAATAAGTTTCTATTTGCAGTACAAGGTTTAGTGCTCATAAGAATATACGTTGCCTGGAGGAATAGGGCCCTTTTTGCGGTAATAAAATTAAAGTCATGAATGATGCAAATCATGTAAAAATATCGATAGGTCTTCATGTTCGAATCGTATTAAAGAAAGACCAGCGTACCGGAAAATTAACTAAAGGCGTGGTTAAGGATATCCTGACCAAATCACAGACTCATCCTCATGGTATTAAAGTCCGTTTAGAAAGTGGTGAAGTTGGGAGGGTGAAGGAGGTATTAGAATAAGGGGGTATTGGGGCCAACCATATGATTTGCCTGGATTAAAAAAAGCTATTTGTTTAACCTCTCTTTGACGAAAAAGGTATCTTATATCAACCATAATTATCGAAAGTCAGTAATGACTGGGAACAACTGAAAATGGATCCGTTTAAAATATGCCCACAATGTGCATACACATGGAATGTCAGAGACGACTTTTTGAAAGATCCCTCCATTTGTCTGGTTGGATTCCAAGCTAGCTTCAAAGAAACCGAACCCGGCCACTACCTGTTCAATCATATTCTGGAGGGCAAGCATTGCGGAACGACACTTGCGGTGGAAGTGGAGGCTTTCTTGTCCCTTCATAAGGGAACCATGTTCACGGAAATCAAATTCGAAAGCCCAATGTGTGAACTGCATTGCACCCGTGTCGATGATCTGGCCCAATGCCCGGTTGAATGTAAAAATGCGATCGCCCGTGAAATCATGCAGGCCTTTTCGCAGTGTTAAGAAGTAATCGGAGTCACCTTGATCCTTGATTAAAATAGTATAAAATACGGGTAAGCGATCACAGGTTCCCCGGTGCAATGGGCATTGCCTTTCACTACCGTGCCCCAGTAAAACAAAAAAGACAGAACGGTTTAACGGGGTAAAAGTTTCACTGGGCAGGCAAGGTTCAGGATTAATGGTGTAGATTTTTAGAATGAAGAAAGGTTTGTGGCAATAATTTTTTAGAATGCGTTGACAAACAGATTAAGATTGTCGAAATAAATGAGCCTCTTTACGGAGGTTTTTTTTATCTTGTTTTTCTACTAAAAGATCAAAACTCTTTATTGTAAAGCTTTATCGAAAATTCTAATGTAATATTCGGGATAGAAAGGATAGATAAAAAACAAAACCGTGCAGGAAAACCAAAACAAAACCGCTTTAAACGCCGACACCGAACTTCACGAAGCACCGCTCCCCCCGGAACTGTTGATCAGTCTTAAAAACCGTATTTTTATCATTGTAGCAGCTTTATTGGCCCTCTTTTTAGGGGCTCTGGACGCCCTGGTGATGGGGGCGGCCATGCCGTCTATTGTGGCGCACCTGGGCGGGCTTCATCTATACAGCTGGGCCTTTTCCTCCTATCTTTTGAGCCGCGCGGTGGCCCTGCCGCTTTTTGGCAAGCTCTGCGATCTTTACAGCAGCAAAAAACTTTTCAATGTTTCCATCTGCATTTTTCTAGCCGGCTCTGTATCGGCCGGGATTTCCCAGAATATGACACAGCTTATTTTATCCCGGATGATTCAGGGCATCGGTGCCGGAGGAAGCTTTGCCCTGACCTATATTGTTTTGTCCGATATCTCTTCGCCGGAAAAACGCGGTAAGATGATGTCCATAGCCAGTTTCGTGTGGGGGGTGGCCAGTGTTCTGGGTCCGACCATCGGCGGGTTTATCGTCAATTATTTCTCCTGGCGCTGGATTTTCTTTATCAATATACCGGTGGGAGCGGTTTCCCTGCTGGGGATATTCTTGTATCTGATCGAAACCCGTGAAAAACGGAAAGCAGTTTCCATCGATTATCTGGGCATTTTAACCCTTTCTTCCACCATCCTGGCATTGCTCACCGCTTTTTTGCTGGCCGGCCGCAGTTACGACTGGCTGTCCTTTCAAATTGTCGGGCTGTTTGCGATCACCGCCGGGACGGGCTTCGCCTTTTACCATGTGGAAAAGCGGGCCAAAGAACCGATTCTGTCCATCGATTTTTTCAAGTTGAAAGGGTTTCGTATCGGCAACGGGGCCGCCTTTTTTGCCAGTTTCGCGATTTTCTCGCTCTCTTCATTCAGTCCTTTATTTATTCAGGGCGCTCTGGGCAAAACACCGGCGCAACTGGGGCTGGCCATGGTGCCCTTGGGCCTGGGATGGTCATTCGGCGCGCTGTTTTGCGGGCAGGTGGTCAATTTGATCGGAAAAAGAACCGCCAGCATTCTGGGCGGCGTTTTTCTGGTGATCGGCAGCGCCATGACCCTATGGTTTTCCTCGGCGACCTCTTTGATGTTATGTTCGATCGCTTTGGCCGTGGCCGGGCTTGGTATGGGGTTTGTATCAATTGCCACACTCCTTCTCGTGCAAAACAGTGTCGACATTTCAAACTTAGGCGTTGCCACCGCCTCTCACCAGTTTACCCGGACACTCGGAGGCACCATCGGTATCGGCATATCCGGCAGTCTCGTCACTGTCACGTTTTTAAACGCGCTGGAAAAAGTGTTGAGTTTCGATCTGCAACAAAAAATCGACCCGGAGCTTTTCTCCCAGCTTCAACAAAACGTGGAGAACATTTTTCGCCCGGAAATTCAGACACTGCTGTCAACAGATGTCCAACGTGCCTTGCAGGAAGCCGTGGGCCACGGCGTCATGCCGATGTTCTGGGCATCCCTGCTGGCATCGATTGTCTGTCTTGTGTTTAGTATACTATTGCCTCGGGCTTCCGGGACGCAGATAAAATTATAAGTTTCTATTCGGCGGCCAGAGCGAAGAATTAGAAAATTAGCTCAAATCTTGATTTAGGAATGGGGGTCTGGCCATATCATCTTATTGGACTTCCGGGACACTCCTTAGATTATAAGTTTCTATTTGCAGTACAAGGTTTGGTGCTCATAAGAATACACGTTGCCTGGAGGAATTCCGCCTTTTTGGCGGTAATGGAATTAACGTCATGAATGCTACAAATCGTGGAAAAATGGAGAAATCCCCAGGTAAATACCAAACACAATCATAAAAATTGCACAAAATACAAGAATTCCATAATAAGCTTTCTTGTTCAGGCGACGCAG
>MAXL01000457.1 GCA_001751005.1 Desulfobacterales bacterium S5133MH16 | reverse complement strand
GGATAAGTGCCTTAAAACATGGGGCACCGCAGGCGTCACATATGAGCGCGGAGTTTTTCTGCCACAAAAAACAAGAAAATTACCACTAAGGCACTAATAACCGGCTGATTGAATTTTCAACTTGCAACCCCTGCTAAAATGGTGAGCTTTCAGAAAAGAGGAGGTGATTAGAAGAATAGGTAAAACAGGTATAAAGTTGTGATGAAAATTTGAACAAGACAAAAATAAAAATAACCGGAGAAAAAAATGAAAAAGATATTATCTATAGTTGCTCTGTCAGCAGTGATTTTTACAGGAAACGCAATAACTGCCGCGGATAACGCGGATGCCTAAAAATTGCCGGGCGTCAGTCCGGGGACGACCTTTTCGAGGGTGAGGCTGTTGAGCTTATTGCCGCTGAATCGGGAGGAATACCAAGGCTGATTAACATATTGTGTGATGGCTGCCTGGCCTACTCATGTGCAGCGGAAAAGCAAAATGTCGATAGATCAATTGTGAATAAGGTTTTTTCCGAGAACGATTTTTTTGCGCTGAGTGAAAATATGTCTAAATGGACAAAAACTGATAATCCGGTTTTAAATTTCAGAAATGGTTCAACCTGCGGGGGGGTGGACAAAATTATTGTTCAACCTCATACAGGAGAACCGTGTAACGTGCAGCATGCTGTTGCAACGAATGAAAGCAACAGAAGTGAGAGTGAGTTCGGGCCTGCGCTTCAGGCTGGATCATTTTCATTCGTAAAACTCAAGGAAACGCCTGACAAAAAAACTGATCATGAACAAACGCCGCCTGTTTGTGAGAGTTTAATGGATTTGCAGCCTGAGAGTGATCAGGTATCTGATGGACAATGCAATATGGAACATGGGGCGGATGATCTTTTTGAAAAACCGGTCAAAGTGCAATCTGTTTTAAGCGGGAAAATAATGCTTCCTCAAAAACAGAAGAAGCGTGGTTTTTTTGGCATGTTAGGGATGGGGACGAAATAATTTCCCTTAAATTGGAGGTTTTAACGGTCATGAAAAAATTAAAAGTTCTGAAACTGCTTGCCGTTTTGTTTTGTATTGCAACAACTGCTATAACCGGTTGCAGCTCCAATGATGAAAAGGTGACTGCTTTTATCAGCAAGGGAGATCAACTATTTATTGCAGGTGAGAGTGATAAGGCGATTTTAGAATATAAAAATGCGCTCCAGATCGACCCCCATAATTCCCGGGCAAAAATGGCTCTTGGCAAGGTTTTCAAGGAGAAACGCCAGGCTAAAAAGGCATTTTCCTATTTTAGTGAAGCAGTAGAAATAGACCCTGATCTGGATGAGGCAAGGATAGAACTGGCTTCGCTCTATGCAAAGGCCAGGCTTGGCGAGAACGCCCTTGAGATACTTAAAGAGATAAAATCATCTGAAAATTTTGAACCAAGGTGTTCCATAATCAAAGCCCAGGCATATATATCTGACAGTAAATTTAAACAAGCCGTCGACGTACTGAAGATTATCCCAGGTTATGATAGTAACAGCGAGGCGCTTGGTCTCTTGTCAATATGCCAGAAAGAACTGGGTCAATATAATGAGATGAAAGAAACAGTCAACATATGGCGTAAACTTGCTCCCGGCGTGACGACATCTTATGTTTTTATGGCACGGTTTGCCAAGGAACAGGGAAATCATGATCAAGTGGCGAAAGAGATAAACTCAATGATTAACGCCGGTTTGGACAACCATGATATCGGACTGTTTGGCGCTCAAATGCTTGAGCGGTTCGGTTTAACGGCAGAGGCTGAAAAGGCATATTCCAGGTTGCCGGGGGTTCCGGAAATGCTCCGTGCAAAAGCGGGTTTTATGTTAAGGCAGGGAAAAAACGATCAGGCCCGTGCCGTGTTAGAAAAAATTATATCAAGGAATCCGGATGATATTCAGGGAGTTGTTTTGTTAAGCAGGATTTTAGCGAGTATGAACGAACAAGGGGCTGCCCTGGATTTACTGGACAAGACTTTGGGTATGGATTTAGCCGGGGCGGATACCGAGCCCCTTATCCTGGAAAAGGCCGAAATCAAGGCAGGCCAAGGCAAACCGGAGGAAGCAGGGCAATTATGCGACTTGGTGCTGAAAAAGAATCAAGGCAATATAGATGCCCATTATCTCATGGGCCGGATTTTTTTTCAACAACAGGAAATGGAAAAGGCGGAGATACATTTGAATCAGGTTGCAGCGGCCAGGCCTGAGGACGGCTCAGCCTGGATACTGCTTGCCAGGAGTCAGCTGCTGGGCCATAAAGATGTTTTAGCAGAGGACACTCTGAAAATGCTCTAAAGGTTAAGCCTTCTCAATTGGCGGTAAGACTGGAATTTGTGCGTCACTTTACTCAAAAAAAAGATTATAAACGGGCCATGGAATTTATTGCTGAAGGTCTGAAATTTCATCCCGGCAATGTTACTCTCCTGGGCTATAGAGGTGGTATTGATGTATTACGAAAGAATTTTGCCCAAGCTGAGAAAGACTATATGCAGATAATTTCAATTGATCCCGATTCATCTAAAGGATATTTGGGTATGGGAAGGTTGTCTCTTGCGCGGCGGGACAGTGACAAGGCGGTCAAATGGTTTATGCAGGCCAAAGACAAGAAGAACGGTTTGCGTGAGGCTATGTC
>MAXL01000456.1 GCA_001751005.1 Desulfobacterales bacterium S5133MH16 | reverse complement strand
AGGAATGAAAAAGTGAGAATTCCAACACAAGATAACGAAAACAGGAATAAGCCATAGCACACACAAGCGCACCCTGAAAAAAACTTCTTCTATTCGGATAAAAAATCGTATCATCGTTACTTTAAGATGCAAAAAACGTGCAAAATCTAATAGTTCTATTTAACATTCCTAAAGTCGATAGATTCCAAATAGTTATAATAACGTTCAGATTGCATATCAATAGTATTTTACAATCTCTGTCAAAAAAAGTGCCATTCTTCGTCAGGTTTTAAATTATTTTTGATTTGGGGTCGGGCCACGTTAAGAAAAAATGGGGTCAAATTTATGTTTGACCCTTGGGGATAAACGATAAGAGTACAATGTTGAAATGACCCTATTATCAGGGAGTTCCGATGCTTAAAAAATGTGACAAAAAAATTAATAGACAGATAGGAAAAATACAAGACAGTATTAATAAGG
This sequence comes from Desulfobacterales bacterium S5133MH16, assembly GCA_001751005.1. GTDB lineage: Bacteria > Desulfobacterota > Desulfobacteria > Desulfobacterales > UBA11574 > S5133MH16. Next base: position 12,542 of record MAXL01000456.1, on the reverse strand, counting down.
GGCAAAGGCAGACTTTACCCCATTTCTTACTATCTTAAAGTCGGATTCAGCTTCTTTTCTTCATTATCTCCAACCGAGCAGACATTCTGTTGGCATCTGTTTTTCCATAACCATACAAACATCGATTAAAAGCGAACACTGTTTTAATTTTCTTTCGAAAATTTGGCACCAGACGTTTTATTAGCAAAATGAAAGCGATAATCAGGGCAATGAAAAGCACGGGATAATATAAATTATCCCAGAATTTGCCAATATCGGTATCGTCTTCAAGACTGTCCAGTGGAACTGTTGGAGACGGATTCACAATATCTGCTGCATTCGGAGTCATCTCTTTGATCACTGGAATGACGAGTTTTCGTGACCATCTTAAATCACTGAAGTCGACTTTTGGATTATATTTTTTAAGCAGCCAAACCGGCATTGCAAAGGTATCATTGCAAAGGGTCCAGACATTGTCGCCTTTTTGGACCTGGTATAATTGTACGGTTTCGATTTCATAGAAGCTGAAAAAATCCTCCTGAATCTTTTTGTGGTATTCAAGCCGCGTTTCTTCAAATTGTTCTTTCGAAATCTTATCCAGTGGAATTTTCACTTTCATGTGCAACTGTAATGTTCTGCTGTAGGGAAATCTATTCAACCTTCGAATAATTTTCGTTGGAATTTCAAGCCATTCCGCGAAGTGTCCCAGGGTTTCCTCCATTTCAACCTGAATGATTCCCACGGGTTTGCCTTTTTGTATCATCACCCGCTCAACCTCCAGGTTTCCCCCTACGATAGCCGGATCGATTGCCAGCTCGGACGCCGGGGTCGTGGCCTCGTATGCGGAAGATGTACGTAAGGATGCCATGCCCGGGGCTTGTGTTCTTTGTTGACGGACTTCAGCGGCGGAACGGTACGGTGTTTCAGACATATCCGTCACTTCACCTGGCAACGGCAGTCGCAAATATTGATTGACATAAATGACACCTTTTGAGTTGATCTTGTTGGCCAGGATTACGTCTGATACTTTGATTCCGTGCATTTTTGCAATTTTTGTGATGTTATCGCCCTTTTTAACGCGATAAATACGACTCGATTTCTGGTGATACTTATATATGTTCCAGGGCAATTCCGTGGACGCACCCATTCGATTTTCCACTGCATCTGGCGGCAGACGCAATGAATATCCTTTGGGTACATACTTTTGTCCTCTAAAAACTGGAGGCCGCAAAGAGGGATTGAGCTTGCGAAGGGTTGCCATGTCCACGCCAAAATATTGGCCCAGGTCTTTAATGGATGCATAACCGGCCAGCACGATTTTTCGGCTCTCAACAGGTGTGTCCGGTGTTATATTGCCAAAGTATTTTTCATGGTTGGTCGCGATCTCCCGTGCGGCCAAAAACTCCGAGTAAAAATTCCTTGAAGCAAATCGAAAATTTTTGCCTTTGTAATGGTTAAAGATCTCTTCGTAACCGCCTTTGGTCCATTTTGCCGTCAACATTCCAGAAATCCCGTGATTGTATGCCGTAATGGCCAGTGGCCAGCTTCCAAATTTTTCATAGGAGTGCTTCAGCAATTGAGCCGCTGCCTCGGATGATCGAATGGGATCCCATCTTTCATCTATGGCATAGCCCACTGTCATAAAACGCTTGCCAGCTCCGCGAACAAATTGCCAGATACCCGCAGCGCCGAATTTGCTGTAGGCCTTGGGGTTATATGAGGATTCCACATGGGGCAGATAGACGAGATTTTCCGGCAATCTGTATGAATGAAAAATCTCCTTGATCTGGTCAATAAAGGCGCCGGAACGAATAATCCCTTCACGAAACCGATCCTTTTGGCCAATCTGGCATCGGATTTTGTACATCGCTTTTCGGAAAGTGGCCCGATTCGCATTCTTGCCAAATAGGGCTGCAACCCGCTTGGCTTCGCCATCAGATACAGAAGGATTTTGAGCCAATTTTTTTAAAATATCTTTGTATTTACGTTTGGCTTTTTGGGTCCGCTTTTCGTTGATTGTTTTCGCGCCGATTCTATCGGGTGCTAAAAGTTCGACCACTTCATAGATGATATTCAAGTTTTGGCTGTCATGGAGAATGCCCTGGGCTGTTGAGTACTCTGAGTAAACCTTGATCCAGAATTTTACATTCGGTTCTATGCTGGGATAAACAGGAAAGGTTGTGGCGTTACCATAAAAAGCCACAGGGAAAAAAAAGTTGATCAACAAGAAAAGAATGGGCATGCAGAATTTCAGGTGCATCTTTTTCATAACCATATATCTCCATTTTACCCATTCCTCAAAAAGGTGCAAAACATAAGCGGCTAAAATAATGCAAGAATCATGCGAGAAGACGCGTTTTTTCTTCTGGAGATGAGAAATATGTAAAAATTTCAAGGAATTATTTGATATGAAAAAATATAGATACTATGTCGGGTGACAATACTTGGCAATGACATGGCCATTATTGGGCAGGTTCAACAAGGAGTGAATTGTGTCAAATCTTGACGGGCTGTTGCCTGATTTGGGGTCGAGCCAGGTGATTTTTTTTCTCTTACCGCAAATAGGTTCTTGCACCGGCATACCGGGTCTTGAAATACTTTTTTGAAAGTGAGGCGGCACATATTCTCCGGCCTTTTCCCGGTGCATGTATAAATTTATTGTCACCCGTATATATGCCCACATGAGAAACTCTTTTACCTCCGGAGGTGGCAAAGAAAACCAGATCCCCGCTTTTGAGTTGACCTTTCTTAATGGGAATGCCGGCCCTGTATTGTTCTTTTGACATGCGCGGAAGATTCAGGCCGTTAATCCGGTACACCGCCATGGTAAGTCCGCTGCAATCAAAACCATCATCCGGTGAGGAACCGCCCCATTGATACGGAAGACCGATAAAGCGCCTGGCGGTTTCCACAATTTCGTTTCTGAGATAACTTCTGCCATATTTCCTCTGCTTTACCGCCGCATAATCATGAGGACTTACCAGGTAATACTCATCGATGATTCCCGCGGCACGAACAGTTTCAGCCTTTCTGCGGGCAGCCTCTTTTGAAGGGAAATCACCGAAACGAACCTTATAGGTCCCTGTTTTGCGAACAAAATAATAGGCGCTCAACCCATTGTCTTCTAAAATCTTGGTGAGCCGGATCGCGTTGTCCGGATTTGAAAAGGCGCCTATTTGGATAGAATAGCCCATCACGGCCAACCCTCTTTCCGGCATTTTGGGGCGCGAAGCGCGTGGCACAGCAGATTTGCCCCCGCAACCCGCTGCCAGCAGGATGAAGGATAACACACAAAAAACAGGGGTCCATTTCCACTCAAGCGTTGAGGGTCGGCGTTGTCTTCGCAGCCTTTGTTTCATGGCTAATCCATAACTTTATGCACTTTAGGTCACTTATCACTTTAAAATTTAAAAAATTCCCTTTGCTTTTAAAAATTCTTCTACCACCTCAGATGTTCTTCTTTTTTTCCCATCCACCTCAAAGTTCAAACGTTGCATCGTAGCATTGTCAATGAGTCCTCCAAAAAGTGATAGAACATCACCAAGTTTCGGGTGGGTTTTCAGGATTTCTTCTCTGATGACAGGGGCAGCATGGTATGGAGGGAAAAAATTCCGGTCATCTTTGAGCGGTTTTAAGTTATATGCTGCAATACGACCGTCAGTGGCAAAGGCGCATATCACATCCACTTGCCCTTTCGCTACGGCTTCGTACATGAGGGCAGCATCAAAATCCCGGACCTCACCGAATCGTAAACCATAGATCTGGCGGAGTCCCGGATAACCATCCGGCCTCTCCGCAAATTCTGCCGTGAAGCCCGCCCGTAGCTCTATAGCAGTATTTCCAAGATCAGAGATCCGGTTCCATTTGTTCTTCTTTGCATCCGCTTCACGGACCGTAATAGCGTATGTATTGTTAAATCCGAAAGGCTTAAGCCATTGAGCATCAAAACGTTCATGGTAAGCCTTGGTTACATGGTTCAACGCCTCCTCGGGGTCGGAAATCACCGGATGTTTCAGAATCGCAGTCAATCCGGTCCCTGTGTACTCGGCATAAAGGTCGATCTCTCCATTGACAAGGGCGCCATGACAGATCATTGTACCGCCAAGATTAAAACGACGTTCCACAATTAAATCGGTCTTTGTCTCAATCAACTGAGCCATCATCTCCCCTAGAATGAGCTGTTCGGTAAAGTTTTTGGTTGCAATCCTGATAATTCTGTGACCTGTTTTCAATTGTGTTGCTGATTTGGAAATCCATCCGGGTTTTGTGAGGTAGGTAATGATACTGATTAGAACCAAAACAACGGGTAACATAAAGGCCAGCCGTCGCATCAACGACTGAACCGATCCTTTTTTATCCCTTTTTCTTTCCGGTCGAAGACCCCACTCAAAAGCCCCGATGGAAAAGTCTACAGCCAAGGCGAGCAGTGCAGCAGGAATTGCACCGAGAAGAATGAGCTTTATATTGGCTAAAGCCAGGCCACGATTAATGAACTGGCCCAATCCGCCAGCTCCGATGAAAGCCGAAAGGGTGGCGATACCCACCCCCACCACTGCTGCAGTTCGGATGCCGGCCACGATCATCGGCGCAGCCAAAGGTATTCTGACCATCATAAGCTGCTGGTATTCTTGCATACCGATTCCTTCGGCAGCTTCCATTACCTCAGCGGAGACTTCCTCAAGTCCTGTGAGAGTGTTTCTGGCAATTGGCAGCAACGCGTAGAGAGTAAGGGCAATGAGGGCAGGTAGTACTCCGATTTTTTTGAGTAGCGCTAACAAAAAGACCAGCATGGCCAGACTTGGTATAGTCTGAAGTATACCAATAACTCCCATCAGTGGACCGCGCAGCCAAGTAGTCCGAAAAAGGAGAATACCAACAGGGATCCCGATAAACATGGCTCCCAGAGTAGAACATCCTGTCAGCATGAGGTGTTCACCGGTTCGAAGCCAGAGTTCCGGCAATCGTTCGACGACATACGCAACCAAAGCATCTAAGCTCATATGGGGAGCCTCTTTACGTCAAGGTGTCCGGCCGTTTTATCGTAAATAAATCTTGTACGAATTTGGTTGCCGGCGTGTCCAATATATCCTTTTTCGTTCCGATCTGTTCCAGATTGCCCTCATGCAGAATTGCAATGCGGTCACCAATAAGGAGCGCTTCATGAAGGTCATGGGTTACAAAGACGATCGTCTTTTTAAGCTGGTTTTTCAAGGTTAATAATTGTTGCTGGAGTGCTTCACGGGTGAGGGCATCAAGAGCACCGAACGGCTCATCCATGAGTAAATAAGCAGGGTTTGCTGCAAGGGCGCGGGCAACGCCAACCCTTTGCTGCTGACCACCGGAGAGTTCATCGGGAAATCTTTCGGCAAAACTCTCGGCCGGGAGCCCGACAAGATTTAATAGTTCCTGCATTCGCTCACGCCTGGAATGGGTTGGCCATCCGAGAAGCCGCGGAACAATTTCAACATTTTGTTTAATGGTCATATGAGGAAACAGGCCGATTCCCTGAAAAACATAACCTATTTGACGTCGCAAATCTACGGGGTTGTGGTCAGTGACATCCTTACCGCCAACTTCAATGATTCCTTTGGTAGGTTTGATCAGGCGATTGATCATCTTAAGGGTAGTGGTTTTACCGCAACCTGATGAGCCCAAAAGGACCAGAGTTTTACCCCTGTCAACGCTTAAAGAAAGGTCTTTGACCGCATAGGAGCGGCCGCCGTCAAATGTTTTAGAAACACGCGTTAGTTTGATCATGGTTTCTTTGATGGTTTGATAGAAAGGCTGTCCGGGTATAAATATTAGAAAAAAGTCCAGAGAACATAATTTATATTGATTTATTGATTTTTCTGAAGTAATAAATTGTTTGAGCTAAAACATTTTTAACAGGAACAAAATAATATGTCAACTGACAGCAGCGGCAATCTGAATACTACAGACAAAAAGTTTCCGTCTGATCATACCAGGCAGATCATCTATTCGATCCGCAGGCTCATTCAGGCGAGCGAGCTCTATACCAAAGAATTAAACAAAAAATATCAGGTAAGTGCATCACAGCTCAACTGCATTTTAACACTTTATGAGTATGGTCCTTTACCGCCATCCAAAATCGCCAATCATATGATGGTCAAGTCCAGCACAGTCACCGGAGTTGTCGACCGCTTGGAAAAGAAAGGTTTTGCGGAACGGATGCGAAACTCTCCGGATCGCCGCGTGATTACCATCCAACTCACCGAAGCCGGAAAGAAGTTGGCCCAAAATGCCCCGCCCCCTATCCAGCAAAAGGTCGTAGATGCTTTGAAACAAACTGAAAACGCCAAAAAAGAACAGATAGTGCGTTCCCTAAACATGCTTACCGGCATGCTTGACATCCAGGATCTGGAGGTCAAGTAGCACTTCAGATTTTATCTTTTTCTTGATCGCTGAGAACCTCAGCAAACAGCCCTATCTAAATATTTATGAAAAAAAGGACTTTACAAAAGATTTTTATTGTTGTAATAACTTTCTGTTAAAATAATTTAAACTAAAATCTTTTTGTGTGAGATATTGAGACCTTTAAAAAATGTTCGAATTTGTTCAAATTCAAGTCGAAGATCCCTGGCTTTGAGTGGGGGAAACCGAAGATTTTAACCGCAGGAATACATTAAGTATTTCGAGGATTACAATCTGGGTCTGACTGAAAAAATGAGCAAAAGGGGATGTTTTTCAAAGGTCTTATTTCTTTGCAGAAATAACTTTGCTGATACGAGGCGATCTTAAGATGGAAATCATACCGATCATAGAAAAAGATGAGTTGGCCACGCTCTTGGGGGGTGACGAATTCGGCAACATTTCCTGTTCGACCCGCTTAAAAATAGAAAAACTGGAAACGGTATTTGAAAAACTTGTCGAACCTTCTTTGTATCACCAGAACACGGGGATCGATTCGGTGGAAAAGGGGACCGTTCATCTTGAAGAAGGACCGGAATTTAAAAGTCCGAAACTTTCAAAAATGTTAAAAGGCTGTGACGATATTATATGTTATATCGCAACGTTAGGTGATGGTATCGAAGGTGAAATCAAGCGGCTCATGGGCAAAAAGCACATGGCAGAAGCGTACATCCTAGACGCCATGGCATCTGTGGCTACCGATAATATGGTGGCAACGTTTCATCGGCGTATGAAGGATGAATATAAAAACCAGGGCAAACAGGTGACCCTATGTTTCAGTCCGGGGTATTGTGACTGGCCTATTACTGAACAGAAAAAACTTTTTAACTTATTAGACTCACAGGATGTTGATGTTGAACTGAACGATTCATGCCTTATGACTCCCCGCAAATCTATTTCGGGTGTATTTGGAATACAGTCTGATTATGAAAACGGCAAGACACCTTACAATCCTTGCTGGGACTGCAACAAGACGGATTGTCCGGCAAGAAGGGCTCCTGAGAGAGAAAAGGAAAAAGTATGAAGATCCGAAGAGGACTCAATGGAGGCCGTTATAAGCCGTTAAACGACAAGGACGTGGAAAAAATACATCAAACAAGCCTTAAGATCTTTTCGGAAGTGGGCGTACAGGTAAATTTCCCGGAAGCGCTGGAGCTTTTTAAAAAAGCAGGCGCCACCATCAATGAGTCAAGCAAAATAGCCAAATTCAATCCCGAGCTGGTTATGGAACTGATCAAACCGGCCCCTTCTGTTGTTCGTCTTTGCGGCAGAGATGACAGCGGCGAACTGGACTGCGAAATCGGCGGTAATAAGGTTTATATGGGAACAGGAGGTACCGCCCTTAATGTTCAAGATCCCGGGGAAAGAAGTGCACGACGGTCCAAATTAGAAGACATCAAGAACATGGCACGGCTGGTGGATGCTCTGGACAATGTACATTTTTATATGCTCAATGTGTATCCCAACGATCTGCCGGTTGAAACGGTGGACGTGAACCGGTTCGGTGCTGCGCTCAATAATACCCGCAAGCATATAATGGGCGGGGTCTATACCCTGGAAGGGGTTAGAAATGTGATTAAAATGGCGGAAATTATCGCAGGTTCTCCGGAAAAACTCAGACAGCGCCCGTTTATCTCCATGGTAACCTGTAATATCAGTCCGTTTATGCTTGATGAAAGCTATGGTCAGTTAGCCATAGAGGTTGCAAGGCAGGGTATACCCGTGGTTGTGCCGGTAGAGCCCCTTTGCGGTGCGACTGCGCCCATTACACTGGCCGGCAATTTGGTCGTGCAAAATGTGGATACCCTTATCGGGGTTATGCTCACCCAATTGGTTAATCCGGGCACTCCGGTGTTATACGGATGTATATCTTCGATTACCGATCTCCGAGACATGAAATACTTGTCAGGGGCCATTGAAATGGGTCTGATGAATGCTGCTTCAGCTCAGATGGCAAATTTCTATAATCTCCCATTATATTCCACAGCCGGCATGTCTGATGCCAAAATCAACGATTCACAGTCCGGTTATGAATCGGCATTGACCGGTTTGATGGTGGCACTGGCCGGCGGCAACTTTATTCATGATGCCGCGGGGTTCCTGGAATTTTGCATGACGGCTTCATATGATAAGCTTGTAATAGATAACGAAATTATCGGTATGATAATGCGTGCTGTTGAAGGAATCACGGTTGATGAAGAAACCCTGGCATTCGATGTTTTAAAAAAGGCCGGACCGGGGGGACATTTTGTTTCAAACCGACACACTCGAAAATTCATGCGCACCGAGCAGTACCAGCCCCAACTCAGCGACAGGAATAACAGGGAAATTTGGGAAAAAGAAGGGGCAAAATCACTCCGGGTTCGTGCTTCAGAAAAAGTCAGGGAAATTTTGGAACGACCTGAAATACCTCTCCTCTCTTCTGCTATGCTTGATATAATCCGCAAAAAAATTCCCGGGCTCCAATCCGGTATAATATAAAGAAGGATTCATATATGATCATCATCGGGGAAAAAATTAACGCAACCCTTTCTTCTGTCAAATCCATCATGTTGAATCGGGAGACAGAAAACCTTATCGATCTGGCAAAAAAACAGGTGGAATCCGGTGCTAACTTTATTGATGTAAATGTGGGTACCGGTGTGGGATCACTTGAAGATGAAATTGAATCTATCCAATGGGCGGTTGAAAGTATTCAAGAACAAATCAAAACACCGATTTGCATTGACAGTGCGGATCCAAAGGTAATGGAAACCGGACTTAAAATTCTGAATAACAAACCTGCCATGATCAATTCCGTCAAGGCTGAAAAGTATAACCTGGAGGCGGTAGTGCCCCTTGCCGCCGAACATGATTCTTTTCTAATTGCACTGGCAATGGATGAAAGCGGTATTCCAAAAACGGTGGAAGGGAGGCTCCGGTGTTGCGAAACAATTCTCAGCGCCTGTGAAAAATATGGTGTTTCTATTCAAAACGTTTATATCGATCCTTTGGTCATGCCGATCAGTACGGATATAAATTCGGGAATGGTTACTCTAAAAACGTTATCAGCGATTAAGGAACAATTTCCCGGTGCCCGGACAGTAACGGGCCTTTCAAACGTATCTTACGGCTTACCCGAACGGGGCAGACTTAATGTTGCCTACCTGCACATGTGTATATCTGCGGGGCTCGATGCCGCCATTATCGATCCCCTGGATAAAGCCCTGATGGCAGCGGTAAAAACAGGAGAAGTGTTGGCCGGGAAAGATCGGCATTGCCGCCGGTACATGCGGAGCTTTCGAAAGTAAAAAATCTATAGGAGGATATAGTGATTGAATCATTTAGGCAAGGTGTATTGGTCAAGCCTTACGAACGGTTGAATCAGGATCAGGTGAAATGGCTTGATCAAGCGTCACTGGACATACTGTCCAATCCGGGCATCTGGTGTTATAACGAACGGGCGGCCAAGCTTTTCAAAGACCATGGCGCCAAAGTCCGGGAAGAAAGCGATTCGAACGCGAAATGCTGGCGGGTAAGTTTTCCGGGCGGTCTTATCAAAGAAGCCATTGCAAAAGCACCTTCCCGGCTTGTTTTAGGGGCAAGAAAACCGGAAAATCGCCTGTTTATCGATGCTGAAATTCCACGTGCTTATTTTGGATCAGGATCTGAAGCAAATATCTGGCTCGATGCCAAGATGGAGGATTTTGTCAGTGAAAAAAACAGCTCTGTCAAAGTAAAAGTGCCCCGATACACAGAGCGTCGTGGCAGCACCGCCTTGTTAAGTCGTGCTGCAAAGCTCTGCGAAAGATTGGAGCATCTTGATTTCTTTATTCGACCATTGAACATCCAGGATCCCGAGATCACATCAGATAATCATGATGTGAACAAATTCTTTGCCAGTCTCAATAATATCACCAAACATGTCCAGGCCGGCTTGACCAGCCTTGCGCGATTCGACGATGTTGTAACCATGGCGGAGATCATTGCAGGAGGTAAAAAGGCGTTAAGAGACAATCCGGTGATTTCCTTTATTGCCTGCGTTGTTAAAAGCCCGCTTCAAATCGTGGATGACACGTCGGAAAAAGTATTTGCTATTGTTGAAGCAGGGCTCCCCTTGGTTATTTCTTCTTCGCCTCAGGGAGGATCATCGGCGCCCATCCAGGAAGCAGGCATGGTTGCACAGATTAATGCCGAAATTCTGGCCGGCATTACGCTGACGCAACTGATAAGAGAAGGGGCTCCGGTTCTTTATGGCAGCGTTCCTGTGAGGGCACGTCTTGATGATCTTCATGACCTTTACGGCTGCCCGGAATTTAATCAGTATAATATCGACTGCGTTCAATTAGCTCGCTACTATAAGATACCGTGCTATTCAAGTGCCGGTGTGGGAGATGCCAAAGTTCCGGGAATGCAGGCGATGTTTGAGAAACTCTTTACCCATCTTTATATGGCAATGAGCGGTGCGCACTATATTCATTATGCGTTCGGGCTTTTGGATCGGACCAATTGTTTTTGCCCGCTTCAGGCAGTTCTCGACAATGAACAGATTGGAAAAATCAAGCATTGCCTCAGAGAGCCCAAAATCAATCCAACAGAGATTGATGACACGCTCAATATGGTAAAAAAGGTCATGGCCTCAAGCCATCGACTCTTTGCCCGTCATGCTCGTAAGGCCATGCACAGCGGGGATGTCTCCAACCCATATCAATTTGAAACCAAAGATATGGAAGACAAGGTTATCGAAAATGCACTTGAGCATATGGCTATACTGGAAACCGAACCGGCACCTCATTTGGACTCAGATGTGGTGGAGCAAATATATAATAAGGTTCCAGGCCTTCTGCCGGGCCTAAAAACAACATAATCAGTCAATTACTAAGGAGTTCAAAACGTAGACAACATTTTTTTGATGATATGCTGCCCTTGATATTAAAACAGAAAAAGTTACAAGTGAGCTAAAGTGAGCTAAAGTGAACTAAAGTTAAGGAATTTCTTGGGCAATTTTATTTTAATGACAGCGCGCTAGCGCTACCTCAACTTTAGGCACTTTAGATCACTTCAAACTTTAGACACTTGTTAAAAGGCTTCGGTGACATTTCCATTAGCAAGAGTTATGTCGAATATCTAATTTGCTTATTATTAATTGGGAGGAACAGTTGATGAATCCAAGTGAACTTTTAGAGAAAATTGCATTTAATGTCATTCAGGGAAGAGTGGAAGCTGAAGACGAAGGCTTTGATTTGGGACTGGAAGGTCAGCCGGGAGTCACTGAGCTGGTGAATGAGGCCTTGAATCTAAATATAGATCCAAAAAAGATATTGATAGAATCCTTAACAGAATCCATGGAAATAGTGGGGGAGAAATTTGAGCAAAATGAGTATTTGATCCCGGATATGCTGGCTTCTGCCGAATGTGTGGGTGTGGCCATGGATTTGTTGTCGCCTCATTTGATCAAGGCGGGTATAAAGAGCAAGGGTAAATTTATAATTGCCACCGTGAAGGGTGACCTTCACGATATCGGGAAAAACATTGTTGCCATCATGTTAAAAGGTGCAGGCTACGAAATCATCGATCTAAAATCTGATGTGAGCACGGATCGCATCGTGGATGCGGTTAAAGAGAATGAGGCTCCGTTTTTAGGGCTTTCGGCGCTTTTAACCACAACCATGCGGAATATGGAAAACGTGATCCGGGAACTGGAAAAACAAGGACTTCGAAATAAGGTTAAGGTTCTTATTGGCGGTGCCCCGACCTCCAAGGAATTTGCGGCACAAATCGGAGCAGATGCTTATTGCAAAGATGCGTTTCAGGCCCTTGAGATTATGAAAAAAATAGAAAGTTCGCCATGATATATTGTTTTGGCCGGTAAATCCGGGATAGGAGAAATCATGGGAGAAAAGGGAGAGAAGAAGGCGTATACACAGGCACACAGCACGGGAGAATACGCAAAAGCAAGCGGGCTGACAGGAAAATATGACAATGTCAGGAGATTTTGGGAAGATCAGAGCACCGCTATTTTTATGCGTTCCGCACTGAACAATCTGGTGGAACAGAAGAAAAGACGCCTTGAAAGGATCCGTATTCTTGATCTGGGGTGCGGTAGTGCTGACGGTTACGACCTGTTGATGAATGTAACAACCAAAGATCCCGGT
>MAXL01000455.1 GCA_001751005.1 Desulfobacterales bacterium S5133MH16 | reverse complement strand
TATATGTAATCGGCATGAATTGACGTTTGGTTGTTGTTTTGGCAAGATAACGCCACATCTTAAAAGCACTCGATACCTGTTTTATCAGTTCCATATAGACCACTTCAAAGCTTCTATACTATCCGTTTAGACTTTTCAGGTTTTTCTTTTTCATAATATTACCCAAGATAGTTTAAAACTGGCAAAAAATAGCAAAGTTACTGTCAAATATTGTCAAATACTTTTGGCGTGCAACTTGCTGACACAATCTAACTCTTTGAAATATAATTATATTTCTATTTTTTAAAATTGATTCTTAAACCTTGCATGATTTTTGCTCTACATTAATCTAACCAATTAGGACTCTCTGTTGTGCGTGCATCTTTTCAGCCGGGCATCTTCAAAATTTAAATAAAAAGAGAAGATATGCCCTGGCGTTAATAACGGCATTTTCGGGAGACTATTATATGTGGCAAGAGCCTTGTAGGATTCTCAACCTGTTTTAATAATCTTTGGGAAGGGCGATTTAGTTGATTGCCCTTTTTTATTAACATTCCATGGGAAGAATCATCAAAGAGTATAAAGATAAAAATTATTGCTAATAAAGTGTTTTTTCTATCCAGTCGAAGAATTTAGGCAAACTCATGTTGTGTTTTAACTGTTTTTAATTCTTGAGGAGATGGGCATAGCAATGTTTTCAACTACTACAAATGTCACGGAAATCAAGCAAGTTGAAGGTGCTTTAGAACAGCGCGATGAAAAATACCGTACGATTCTGGAGACAATTCCTGACCCAGTTGTCCTTTTCGATATTGAGTGCAAAGTAGAATATTTCAATCCTGCCTTTACATGTGTTTTCGGGTGGACCTTAGATGAGTGTTTCGGCAAGTCGATGGATGTTTTTGTGCCTGAGGATGCTTGGCCAGAAATCAAAACGATGAGCGATAAATTGCTGGCTGGTAAAAGTTTTTCAGGCATTGAAACTCGTTGTTACAGCAAAGAAGGAAACATTATCCATGTAAGTATAAGCGGAGCTGTATACAGGGATAGGGAAAGAAATCCAAGGGGCAGTGCAATAAATTTAAGAGATATCAGCGAACAAAAAAACCTGGAAAGACAACTTCAACAAATCCAGAAGATGGAAGCCATCGGTACACTGGCCGGTGGCATAGCTCACAACTTCAACAACCTGCTAATGGGAATACAGGGACACACTGCCTTAATGCATTTGCAAATTGGACGTCATCACCCTCATGTTGAACACCTCAAAGGGATAGAGGATCACATAAAGAGCTCAGTAAAACTTACAAAACAACTCTTGGGCTTTGCCAGAGACGGGAAATACGAAGTCAAACCGACTGACATGAACGAAATCATCGATAAAAGCGCTGATAGGTTTGGGCGAATAAAAAAAGAGGTCGCCATTCATTTAAAGAGTCAAACGGATATTTGGTCAGTAGAAGTAGACCAAAAACAAATTGAACAGGTGCTTTTAAATCTATATGTCAACGCCTGGCAGGCGATGCCCGGAGGGGGAGATCTATACATCCAGACAGAAAACGTTGTAGTTGATGAGAACTGTAAAAGGCCGTATCAGGTGGAGCCAGGTAAGTATATTCAAATCTCCTTAACGGATACTGGTGTGGGTATGGATAAAGCGATCCGGGAAAGAATATTCGATCCATTTTTTACAACGAAGAGAATGGATAGAGGTGCCGGGCTGGGGCTGGCCTCTGTGTATGGTATTATCAAGAATCATGGTGGGTTCATAGATGTTTATAGCAAGAAAGATATAGGGACAACGTTTAAGATACATCTGCCGGCATCAGAAAAAGAGCCAGTAAAAGAAAAGAAGGTCTATGAAAATGTGCTTAGGGGCACAGAAACAATCCTTCTTGTTGATGATGAGGATATGATTATACAGGTCGGCCAGGACATGATTGAAAGTTTAGGGTATGAAATTTTGACTGCAAAAAATGGAAAAGAAGCAGTAGAAATATACGAAAAGAACATTGAAAAGATCGATATGGTTATACTGGATATAATTATGCCGGTCATGGACGGTGGAGAAACTTATGACAAATTAAAAGAGATAAATCCTGATATCAAGGTTCTCCTTTCGAGCGGATACGGTATCAACGGTCAAGCGACCGAAATACTGGATTGTGGTTGTAATGGTTTTATCCAGAAACCATTTAATATGAAGGCTCTTTCAAAGAAAATAAGGGATATTTTGGACAAATGATGTTGCTTTTTCAACTGAATGTGATGGAACTTGCCTTCAACCCGAAAAATTATACTCCGAAAATTATGTAGACAAAGTTCATGGCACAGATCATGTGTCCAAATTAAAAAATAATTAGGTATAAAAATGGCAAGAAAAAGTTATTTTACTATATCTGAAATCGCTGAAGAGTTTAAAGTCAAAAAGAGTCATATCCGTTCCCATGAAAAAAAAGGACTGATATTGCCCAGGAATAATAAGCTGGGCCGTCGTATTTACAACCAACATGATCGTGCACGGTTAGAACTTATCTTTCATTTTGAGCTTATTGATTACTCCCTGGATCAAATTTTAGAATTGATTGGTATTCCTGATGTAAATCTGGACAAAATGGAGCAGTTCAGAAAAAGTCTGGAATATGGGGAGAAAAAGCTCGATGAACTCGAAAAGCGAAGTAAGGAGATTAAATTTCCTGATAGAATCAGCGTCATGAACGAGATTAACATGGTGCGTGAATACG
>MAXL01000454.1 GCA_001751005.1 Desulfobacterales bacterium S5133MH16 | reverse complement strand
TCGCCAAAACGATTGACTGACACATATACATCGAAAATGCTCATCAAATCAGTTCATTACAGCGAATTAAGGCCAGTTAAATGGATAGCCCCCTTTAATAGTATAGGAATTTCCATTTTTTGGTCGATCTTATTAATAGGTTAGAGGCCATTGGTCTGTAATAATGGTTCATAGCGGGCGTATCTACGAGTTGATGGAAGCATCGTTTTGTCCGGACATTCGAAAATAGCCCGACAATTTATTGTCGGGATGAGATGAACACAAATCCAAACGTCCTGTAAGGAACGGGGACGACAGAAAGAGGTAGTAAAAGCGCAGCAGCATAGGATTCTGTCGTCCCTATGGGACTGAATGCATTTTGTATACATCTGCCTGGCAATAAATTACCAGGCTATTCTCAAATGCCCCTACGGGACAGGATAAGGATTCCTCTAACTCGTGGATACGCTCGTTCCTAAGCTTAACAGCTCGCCAGAAGGGCGCTAAGTTCAGTTTAAATATCAATCAGTTAGAATACTGCAAAATGAGTTTATAAATTTCTAATACGGGCTATGCACTTCGCTCCCCTTGCACTGCCTAATCCCTTGAATTATCGTTATATTGTCGGTATATATAGATAGCGAATGGTCAAGTTTTGTCCACAATCAACTGTTTTTTCAGTGATTTTCGATTCTTTTGCAGGAGCGAAGTGGATAACCCGTTTTCTGATTTACAGGTTTTTCGTTATTATTACTGTGGGAGAGGCTTCACGCCACAATTTTCGAGGCAGGATGCCTCTCCACAAAAAGTGTAAACTATAAAATGAAGGATGCCGTGAAAAATAATAAAAAGACTGGCAAGGTTAAATGAAGGAAATTTTAAAAAAACTTTCCGCTTTAGTGAAAAAAATCGGGGCAAGCCTTAAAAAAAGGCTCAAAAAAAGCCTGGCACCGGTTATGATTTTTGCTCTCATTTGTATGATTGTTTTGGTTTACATGTTCAATATGATTGTATACAGCATTATGCCGGGCCAGGCCGGGGTGTTCTGGAGCCGCTTTTCCGGGACACAGGTCGATTATGTTTACCCGGAAGGTACCCATCTGATTTTGCCTTTTAATAAAATGTATATCTACAATGTCAGAATCCAGGAAGGCTCTTCCGAGCTTCATGTTCTGACCAGGGCCGGTTTGAAGGTGAATTTGTATTTATCCGTCCGTTATAAGCCCAACTACAAACTCCTGGGGATGCTGCACCAGAGGATCGGCCCGGATTATGTCAATATTGTTATTATACCGGAGATAGAGGCTGTTTTACGTGAAATTATAGGCACAATGGGTGCCGAACAGATATACACCACAGGAAGAGCGGTTATTGTGAAAGCAATTAACAAGGCCATTGAACAGGTGGAGCAGAGATATATTGATGTTGACGATGTGCTGATCAGAGAAATCGCATTGCCGGAAAGCGTGGAGGAAACGATCCGCTTTAAAATAGAGCAAAAACACTTGGTCGAAGCGCACGAATTTATAGTCGAGAAGGAAAAAAAGGAGGCGGAAAGAAAGCGGATCGAGGGCGAGGGTATCCGCGATCAGCTTAAAATTATCTCCTCGGCCATTCCTGAAGGAAAGATACTAACGTGGAAGGGAATCCAGGCAACCCAGGAGATCGCCAAATCCGATAATGCCAAAGTTGTCATTATCGGCAGCGGCAAGGATGGATTGCCTATTATATTAAACGCAGATAAATAATAGATATGTCGTTAATGTACCGGTTTTGGAAATTTTGTTTTATCGTTGTTATTCTTTTCCTGTTTGCGGTGTCCTGTGATTCTTATAAGACCCTGTCCGAAGAAAGGGCGAACAGAACGGATGACCTAACTAAAGAGATTGTCATAGGAATAGTCGATTCATCGACGACACCCACGTTTTTTACAAAAGGGGTAAAGTTGGCCCTTAAAGAGTTGAATGAGCAGGGAGGCCTTTTGGGAAAGCCGGTCAAGGCTCTTTTTTATGATGAAAAAGAGTCTATCCGGAAGGGCCAGGATATCGCCAGAAAAATAGCGAATAATACTGATGTGATTGCCGTGGTGGGGCATCATTCCTCCGACATTGCCGTTGCGGTTTCGGTTACTTATGAAAAAAGCGGCGTTCTTTTTATTTCTCCGGGGGCGAGTGCGCCGGAACTGACTCAATACAACGGATCATTTACTTTTAGAAATATACCTTCGGACGAATTGGCGGGACGTGAAATAGCGGCATTTGTAAAACGCAACGGATATAAAAAAATAGCGATTGTTTTTGACCGTGATTCCTCTGCCAACCGTTTAACTAAAATCTTTCGTAAGGCCTCGCATGATATCGGGATTAATATTGTGGCGGAAAAATCGTATTCGAGCTGGGAGGTGGATTTCAGGAGGCTTATTGCCGATATCATGAAGGAATACGAATTTGACTGCATTTTTTTAGGCGGCGTCTTTCCGGCCGCCGGCAGAATCATCAAGCAAATGCGGGAGATGGGCATAGAAGCGCCGATTATCGGGAACAATTCTCTTGATTCGGAGCTACTGTGTGAAATAGCAGGAAAGGCGGCTGATGGAACAATTGTTTTTACTGTGTTTGACCCGGCTTTGCCCGGGACCCCCACCCAAAACTTTGTCAAAACATTTAAAGCGGAGTACGGCATTACGGCGGATACGTGGGCTGCCCAAGGATACGATGCTATCCAGGTTCTTGCCGCCGGTATTGAAAAAAGCGGTTCGACAATTCCTTTAGTCATCGCTAATACCATCCGGTTTTTAGATCATTGGAATGGGGTTACCGGTTCATATTCCTGGGATTGGGATGGCGGCATCTCCGAGAAAACATTTTTTTTTAAAGTTGTCGAAAACGGCGAATTTAAATTTTTGGAACAAGAGTTGAACAGGAAAATAAACTTTTTTAACCCATCTAAAGATATAACATTAATGATTCCGATCGAAAATGATGTTACGACAATTGATCCCGGCCTGGCGCTGGGAAAAAATTCGATTGAGATAGTCGAACAACTCTTTTTGGGCCTAACCGATTTTGATCCCGTGACAAACGAGGTAATTCCCGAACTGGCTACAACCTGGACAGGATCCCCCAGCGGCAAAATATTTACTTTCCGGATGCGTGATGACGCAACCTGGACAGACGGAAAACCTTTGACCGCCCATGATCTGGTCCGGACAATTCGACGCAATATCGACCCTGTGACAGATTGTCCCCATGTAAAGATGTTATATATTCTGAAAAATGCCAAGGCTATTAACAGCGGCAAACTTAAGGATATCTCCAAAATAGGCGTCAGAGCAATTGATGATTTTACGCTGGAATTCAAACTTGAAAAAGCGGCTCCATATTTTCCGAGTCTCACAACTTTGCTTCCTTATCGACCTTTGCCGCAAGAAACAATCGGGAAATACGGCAGCGAATGGATTAAACCGGAAAACATTCGGACAAGCGGCTCTTATAAACTGGCGACGTGGGAAAAAGGTCAGGTAGTGATTTTACAAAAAAACAAGAATTACTACGATGCGGACAAGGTCTCCATACAGGAGATACGTTATAATGTTATATCGGAAAGCCCCGTGGGGCTCGCCATGTATCAAAATGACAAGCTTGATATCATCGGGGGCACCTATCTTCCGATCCCGGTGGATGAACTGACGTACATCAAAGCGAGTAAAGAATTAGCCGGCCAGTATTCGCAAAAACCCGGGTTAAGCGTCTATGCCTACGGATTTAATGTAAAACGCCCGCCTGTTGATAATCCGTTGGCGCGAAAAGCCATTGCCGCTTGTATAGATCGTGACCTTTTAATCAATTTAATAGCCAGGGGCGGGCAGAGTTCGGCCCACACTCTCACTCCCCCGGGACTTTTGGGAACAGACGGGCTTAAAGGGGATCAAGGTATAAAATTTAACCCTGTCCAGGCAAAACAATGGCTGTCCAAGGCCGGGTATCCCGGAGGCAAGGGATTCCCCGAACTGATTCTGCTCCATAACGCTTCTAAAAACGATGTGAAAATTGCAGAAGCGCTTCAGACATTTTTAAAACATTATCTGAATATAAATGTCAGACTCATTGGACAGAAATTGACGAATAATCTAAAGTCATCAATATTGAAAAATTCTCCGCATATGTTTCAGTTGGAATTGCAGGCGGATTACCCGGATCCATCAGTCATGCTTAATGAATATTTTCATCCTATAAATTCGCCTAATTATACCGGATGGAACTATTCGGATTTTGTCGGTCTTCTGGAGAAAGCAGGAGAAATATCGGATCAAAAGAAAAGAAGAAAGCTTTGCCAACAGGCCGAACAGATTCTTTGTCAAAAGGAATGTGTAGTCGCACCTATCTATTTTGGGGTGCTTCACTACCTGGTAAAACCGAGGATAGAGGGATGGTCCCCAAGCGGCATCGGGGGGCAGCATATACGGAACTGGAGTTTAAGAAAATGATGGCGCCGCAAAAAAACTATGGAACGGGGACGAAATAACTTCCCAAGTAGGCGCATAGATTTGGGTCAAATTTGTTCGATCTCAAATCACAAAAGTTGATGGAATAGCAAGCTATTTTGATGCTTTTGGGATTTGAG
>MAXL01000453.1 GCA_001751005.1 Desulfobacterales bacterium S5133MH16 | reverse complement strand
TTATTGCTAAAAACGAGAACTTCTTTTCCGGGTGCGCTCATAACTTGATAATGTAGGAATTTCCTTTTTTGGACACAGACCCGCCTGCCATTGCAAGGCACGAGCGGGCAGGTGAACACAGATTTTCAAGATTCTTAAATTACAAAATAATAATATTATCTGTGTATATCTGCGAAAATCTGCCTGCCCCGTAGGTCCGGAAGATCGTACTGGGGCGTCCTATTTAAGTTGTTTTGCGTGTTACGGATATTATTTATCGAACATATCTCCGGCCTTAAGCCCCTGTTCAGCAGCAAATTCGGCGGCGGCTACTTTTTTGCCTTTGGCCGGCCGGACTTTACCTGCCACAAGCCTTGCTCCTGACACTGCCACATGAATCCCTTGATCGTCAACAGCAAGAATCGTACCCGGAGCTTTATCGGTACTTTCTTCTATGAGCTGTGCGCCATAAAAGCGAACTTTTTCACCGTTCAACAAAGCAAAGGCGCCGGGTTGGGGATCGCAACCGCGCACCAGATTGTATAGTTCTCTGGCCGGCTTGTCCCAATCAATGCCTGCAACTCGGTCATCACAGGGAGGTTCATAGGTGGCGCCGGCTTCATCTTGGGGTATTTTGGGGGCCTTGCCTGCTTTGACAAGGTCGATGGATTCGAGAATGGCATCAACTCCCATGGGAAATAGGTGGTTAAAATAGAGGGCGCCGGTGGTGTCATCCGGACCGATCTCGATCTCTTTCTGAAGTAGAATAAGCCCGGTGTCAATCCCCCCGTCCGGCCAGAAAATGCTCAGCCCGGTTCGGGTGTCCCCCATGATTACGGCCCAGTTAATGGCACTGGCACCGCGATGGCGCGGCAAAATCGAAGGATGATAGTTGATGGTCCCGTTAGTGGGGACTTCAAAAAAGCGCGCCGGGATAATATCGGTCACAAAGACCATTACCGTGAGATCCGGTTTGAGTTCCTTGTACTGGTCAAATACCTGATCATCTTTATACGTTGCCGGTTGAAAGACGTCAATTCCTTTGGATACCGCCACATCTTTGAGCGGATCAGTCCGCCCTCCCGGTCTGTCCGGTGGCACATAAACTCCTATTATATTTTCGTTTCTTTCCAGCAGGCTTTCCAATACTTTTGCCCCAAATGCCGCCTGTCCAATCAGTAGGATACGCATATTTTACCTCCTGCATTAAATTGTTGGTAAGAAATTAGAGGGATGTTATATTTTCTGTAAGATTATAAAAGAATCATGTCAAGTCTGAATTGATCGGTTCATCTAATTTAACGTTTCGAAATTTCCATGCGCAACCTGTGTATATATCTTTTGATTGAAAAGAAAAAGTGAGTGGTATATACAACTTTTTTCTATACGTTTATACGTAAATTTTGGTGTGCCCATGGATATTAAAACAAAACAGGAAAAATTAAAAGAAATCTATGATGGATTTGAAATCAGGGCGCAACCATTCAAGGCCGGCGCTGTCTGCGAGGTAGGCTGTGCATTTTGTTGTATCCACTTTGGCAATGTGGATGCAATAACCCTGGAAGGACTCATTATACACGAATGGATTGGGACTCTTGACAAACAGGATCAAATCAACATCCGGAAAAAAATTGCCAAAAATATGAAAAAGAGAGAAAAGCGGTCGATTACCCGATGTCCGTTTCTTAAAAAGGATAATACCTGCCTGATTTATACCATACGTCCTTTTAGTTGCCGGCAACTGTATTCTTTGCGGAAATGCACCAATTCCGGGCCCATGGTTCATCGGCAGGCCGTGGAACTGGCAAAAAAGACCGTTAAAAAGCTTCAGCAACTGGATGCAACCGGATATTCAGGACACATCAGTTATATCCTTCATCTGATTGCCAAGCCGGATTTCAGAAAGCTTTATAAATCAGGAGGATTCAATCCGGTTAACATCATGCCATTCGGAAAAAAATACGGCATTGTCATTAATCGTATAGTATCAAAAAACAAGATATAGGAACAACGGTGATCCCGCCCGTTAATGGCTTACCTAAATCATAAATTAGTGTCCATGCATAACGATAATGGCTACAAATTAAGTTTCCAATGCAGAAATGAGCAATTTTTCGCAAGGTCAAGGAAATCAAGGAATTACGCGGAGGCGTACAAGCGGTACGCCGCACAAGTGATTCCGCAGATTGACCCCAGAGAAATAGGCTCCGCATTTCACGGGGCAGGCACAGAGATTGCGGAAAAGGGCCATTTCTGGATGGAAACTAAGATATTCCCAATAGTATTACATTACTGATAATCAAAATGATAACACCGGACAACAGGAGATACCCGCCAATTTTTCTCAGACGTTTATCGCTTTCTAACAGATGATTCTCTGGAATTTTGAAAACCCCTAGAAAGGTAACGTAGCTTTTATTCAACCTTTTGCTTATTTTTATATAAAGGAATGTCAGTACACATAATCCTCCGAATAAGGCGATTGCCCCGATTGTTTCAATCGACTTCAGCAATTGTTGAATAATCATTTAAAAATTTTTTCTTCTCGCCACCAAGGCACCAGGACACCAAGTAAGAATAACAGAATGAAATCCCACGGTGTCTTGGTAGCAAATATTTTTTGGTTCTCTCCAAGCCGTAGGCCGGCATGTCCGGGTTAGAAAGTTATAAAGAAAATTGGTGAGAATCAAGGGTTGATAAACTCGTAAAAAGTCAGATTTAGACGGTTTCGTAAAAAGTTCAAATTCAAGGCGTGCAAATTTTGTAATCATGAGGCATACTTCTCGTACGTTGAATGATTACGAAATGCAGCATAACACAGAAGTTGGACTTTTTACGAGACCGTCAAATTTAATTTTAATTGTTTAGGACTGTTACATATGCCATTT
>MAXL01000452.1 GCA_001751005.1 Desulfobacterales bacterium S5133MH16 | reverse complement strand
TGTACCATGTATCCGATATGTTTTCATCAAAATAAAAACATGGAGTTGTTTAAATGATAAAGTTTTTGGTGCTGCCTGTTTTCGCCTATGTGCTCGGCTCCATCCCCTGGGGCATTGTTTTGACCCGGCTGTTTACTTCCGTAGATATCCGGCGTGAGGGAAGCGGAAACATCGGTGCGACCAATGTTGGACGCATCGCAGGACCGACGCTTGGAGTTCTGACACTTATTGGGGACATGCTTAAAGGGGCTATTCCGGTATGGATTGCGGTAGTACTGACAACTCCGAACAGCTTGTGGGGTGAAATTTACATTTCAGTTGTGTCACTTGCTGCTTTTTCAGGTCACCTTTATCCTGTTTACATGAGGTTTAAAAAAGGAGGCAAAGGGGTTGCAACTGCTGCAGGGTGCTTTGCTGTAATTTCACCCATGGCATTTGTGGTTGTGGCTCTTGTTTTTATCATGTTTGTTTGCTGGCTTAACATTGTTGCGGTGGCATCACTTGCCGCCGCTGCTGTCCTTCCCGTTGCGGTTTGGCAGGCAACCGGATCCGGTGTCCTGACAGGATGCGCTGTTGTAACAGCGATAGCAATCTATTTTCGTCATATGGATAATATCAAAAGACTTTTTGAGGGTACGGAACCTGTAATTTGGAAATAGACGGATTGACAAATTAATTTTGTAACCGTTCACGGACTTTTTGAAACCCAAAATTCCAAGCGCCAAAGATCAATTAAATCACAAATTACAAATACCAAATTACAATTAAACCTCAAATTTCAAGCACCAAATCTCAAACTCCAAATTCCAAACCAGTTCAAAGCAATTGTTTTTTTGTTTGGGATTTTGAATTTCGGTCATTGTAATTTATTTGTTTTTTGGGATTTGTTATTTGGAATTTCCACTAACCCAATTACACCGTGAACGGATACTTAATTTTTTAGCATCAAATGCACGTTTGGCCAAACCGCCAGTTAAAAAAAAGACCAGATAAGCGTAATAATACCTGCCGTGATGAAGTTAGTTTCAACCAGAAACTCCAGCCTTGTGCCGGGAAGCATATAGCCCAATTCATGGGCAGAAAGGACAATAAAAATAAAAACCGGACAGATTGCAAGTGCGAATCCAAGGGTTGAAATAAAATGAAATGTACCGGATACAAGCAGAATACCGATATTTATTATCAGTATGGTTTTTAAAAGGCGCAGGGCTCGCTTTTCCCCCATCAGTATAGGGATTGTCTCTTTCCCCACAATACGGTCCCCCTGCATGTCAAGAATATCAAAAAATGCAGTTCTCACAAAGACAAGGCTTGTGGACCAAAGAAATACCAATACGGCACTCAGACCAATATGTTTTGATACAGACAAGGAAGGCAATACCGCGGTAACGATTCCCCATGCCATTGCAATCAGAATTGTTTTTGATCCCGGGACATCCCGTATTCTCCGGTACTTGCCGTGGAAAAAACGTTCCGGCAGAAGTCTTAAATTATAAGACAGGCCCATTATGCTCATAACGAAAAGAACCAAAAAAGGGACAGGTCCCATTGTATAAGCAGTTAACAGTCCGGCGCCGCCTGCGAAGAAAGCAAGAAGCATAAGCAGGACCTTCTTTCTGTTATAAAAAGAGGATCTGTCAGGATCATTGTATCGGTCTGCCTTTGTGCCGATAAGATTGTTAAGAATATGCATGGACTGAACATAAAGCATGGCCATAAGGACATTGGGCAAATAGTTGGTAATCTCCTGGAGTTTTGTACAGGCATAACACAGACATCCGGCTCCCATAGCCACATAGATATTTGTGAGAAGAAGTGAGCGCTGAGTGGCAAAAATAATACTGCGCCAGCTTTTTCCCTTTGTAAAAGGAATGGTTTCCAGCGTTCTATAGATTCTTTTTATTATCCAGTTCGGTGTGGAAGCACCGGCGGTTATTCCTATGTGCCGGATTGAAGAAAGTGCGTCTAAATCGAGTTCAGATTCTGTTTCAATATGATACGTCGGTTTTCCGGTTTGCCGTGCAATTTCGGCAAGCCGCTGGGTGTTCCCGCTGTTATGGCCTCCCACAACAATAACGGCATCTACTGAATTGGCCAAGCGATGGACCTCGGCCTGGCGACGGGCTGTTGAATCACAAATTGTATCAAAGATCTTATAGTGGGGGAATTTTTGGATCGCCCAGTTTTTTACTTTTTCAAAAAAAAGAGTGTTCTGGGTGGTCTGTGCAACAATAATAGCCCTGTCAAAGGGGGGGAGGGAATCAAGGTCGTTTATATTGTCGACAGCATACCCTTTTTCCCCTGCGTAACCGAGCAAGCCGATGACCTCCGGATGATCCTTGTCCCCGATAATAATGCATACATAATCTTGTTTTGCATGTTTCCGGATGATGGTCTGGACTTTGATAACCCTCGGGCAGGTGGAATCAATAATTTTAAAACCGGTCTTTTCAAGATTTTTCTTGGTTTCGGGAGGAACGCCGTGGGCCCTGATCAGGACTGTACCGGATCCGTGGTCAGGGATATTATTTAAGACAGATATCCCTTTTTCTTCCAAAAGGTTCAGAACCTGGGGATTATGGATAAGAGGTCCATAAGTGCAGATAGGATTTTCGTATTTGCTCGGTGCATCTAGGACCATTTCAACGGCTCTGCGTACTCCCATGCAGAAACCGGCGGTCTTAGCTAAAAGTATTTTCATCTACCCTATGTTACGTATCCAAAATTTCTTTAACCCTCTGTCATGCACCTACCTGTGCATGTCCGCACGCAGACAGGTGTAATGCACAGAAAGGTATCAATCCATTGCTTCGGTGAGACCTATGAAAAACGTTCAATTTTGCCTGCCCAGTTAAATCCGCATTTAATATTTAACCGGGGTTCAAGACCAAGGAAGGCGAAAATTTTAACCACAGGAATACATTGAGTATTTTGAGGATTAAAATTTGAGCCTGACGCCGGAATTGGGCAAAAGGGGGCGTTTTGCAAAGGTCTCTCAGTAGTCCAATTGCCGAATGCAGCCAAGCTAATTTGAGACACCTATTTTATTCTTTAAGAAAGATATTGTGGTCCACAAGGGCCAATGAATGGATGTGGGCCTTTAGAAATTTCTGATCTCCAAATATACTTACGAGTCTAATGCCGTCACCTTCAGGTTCGACCGTATCAACAGCCTCCATAACCAGCTTTTTTTCATCTTTTTGAATCAGATATGCATTTGCTTCACACATGGTACTCTTTCCTTCTTTGTATTCACGTGATTTCGTGATAAGTTTGATTTTTGAATATTTTAGCTTTTTGAAGATATTACTGCTCGTTTGACATCGATTTGTTTCAAAGAATTAAATTGTTGCTATTTTTTATAGTTCCGCGTTATCCGTCTTCGGGTGGCTCAAAAAAGTTTTTTAAATTTTCCTGAATAAGTGTCTCGATAAGATGGGGAAGCGGAATTGAAGCTACTCCTACAATTTCAAGATTTTCCTGGGTAAGCGGTATAAGGAGTTTTTTTGCCCGGCTGCTTGCCACTGCCTCCGCCATTTTCGGTGTCACTTCTCCCATCATGGCGTGCGCCATTATAATACCTACCGTACCAATGATAATATCGACCTTTCCGACGGTCTGAACAATTGCATTTTCTCCGGAGGCCCCACGATTGGCTTTGGATTTAAGCATCTGAGACGTTGCAATGGCATTGGTGCCTAAGGCGATAATTTCGACGGTTTCCCCAAACAGGCCTTTGAGCTTTTTTATTACCGCGCTTCCGATACCCCCGCCTTGCCCGTCTATTACGCAGATCCGATGCAGGTCTGATTTGTTGTTTGTTTTATTCATGTGGTGAAATATCAGGACTATATTTCAAAATATTCAGGATCGTTGAGTGAGTACCAGATAATGATACCGTCGTCAATGAAAACGACAGGCCGTCTATTCTGAAACTAAAGTTTTTTAATTTTAACCCGGTTCCGTCGTTTTCTTTTTGAAAGTCGTCTGCTGGGACCTTTCTTTTTTGTGGTGGGGATCCATCCGTCCTGGTTTTGGTCCACAATTCCCTTTGTATCGCTATAAACAACCGTTGTGATCTTTTCTTCAAACGCATGAGAGCTTATGGTGGCTGCTCCCTGGGAAGCCGCGAAATTAACAATATCCAGGTCGGAGCTAACGACCAATGCTTTTTCTTTTTCCCTGGCTGCAATTTTTTTAATTACGGTATCGGCAGTTTCTCCACTGCGGGAAAATTTAATCTTGATCCCTTTTACTCGATCTTTATTCTGTAAAAGAGGAGGTGCATGTGTTCCATCAAAAACTACCGTAATCATGTGGCGTTTTATCTTTTTGTATGCTGCAAGGGTATGGAGAAGGGCTTCCCTGCCGAGTTGAATATCCTGTTGATCAAGTGTGCTTAGCGAACTGGAACGGCGGATCAGATTGTAACCGTCGATTATAATATGAATAGACATGAACTTAACAGTATAGGAATTTCCTCTTTTTAAGCAGCGTAGCCGCGTTGCATAAAATCGCGAAGCGATTTTATAACTTGTTATATCTGCTTCAGAAGTGATAGCACCCGATCAAGGTCATCATTGTTGTAAAATGTAATTTCAACCCTCCCCTTTTTACCGTGCCGTTTGATTTGAACCTTGGTTCCAAAACGACGGGAAAGATCCTCTGCCAGACTTAAAAGGTATCTTTGCTCCGAACCGGTGGAAGATTTTTTCGGTTTTTTCTTTTCTGCTTTTAAACGGTTAATCAGACGTTCCGTTTCCCTGACCGACAGCCCTTTGGAAACAACAGCCCGCCATGCCGCATTTTGCTGGGCTGAATTCGAGGCGCCCAGCAATGCCCGTGCATGCCCCATACTCAGAGTACCATTTATTATGTCGGCCTTGATTTGTTCGGGCAGTTGCCGGAGCCTTAAAAAATTGGCCACGGCAGACCTGCTTTTTCCTACACGTGTCGCGACCTGATCCTGGGTGAGGTCGAATTTGACGATAAGCTGATAATAAGCCCCGGCCTCTTCCATGGGATTCAAATCTTCTCGTTGTACATTTTCAACAATGGACATTTCCAGAAGATCTGTATCCGTAATGGTCTTGACAATGACCGGCACCTGGCCGAGTCCGGCTTTTTTTGCGGCACGCAGGCGTCTTTCCCCGGTGACAAGTTCATAACCGTTATCGTCTTTTCTAACCAGAAGGGGTTGTATGATTCCCTGTTCCTTAATAGAACGGGCCATTCCTTCAAGTTCATCCTCAGAAAACTGCATGCGGGACTGGTAACGATTCGGGCGGATCAGTTCGATATCGCACTGAAAATATTCCTTTGATACGCTCTCAACATATTCGATATCGGGCAACAGGGAATCAAGGCCTCTTCCCAGGACAATTTTTTTTGTTCTTTTTAATTTTGACCCGGCTTCTTGTTTTTTCTTTACGTTTTCCATATTGATTTAGCCAATGAATTTAGTTGTTTATTATTGACAATTAACCTTTATTCAATCAAGTTGGGCGGTGAATTTCGTTGGCCATTATCTCTTTTGCCAGATTAAAATAGCTTTGTGCCCCCGGGGAAGCGGCATCATACAGCAAAATCGGCTTCCCGAAACTCGGGGCTTCACCCAACCGTACATTCCTTGGAACCATGGTTTTGAATACCAGATGTTTGAAATATCTTTCAGCATCTTCAGCAACCTGGTGAGACAGGTTTGTCCTTTTATCAAACATGGTAAGAAGAATACCCACAATTTTCAGTTTCGGATTCAGATGATGCTTGATACGCTTCATGGTCTGTAAAAGCTGTCCCAGGCCTTCCAGTGCATAAAATTCGCACTGAAGGGGAATAAGCATAAAATCTGCCGCAGTCAACGCGTTGACCGTCAGAAGACTCAATGAGGGAGGGCAGTCAATGATAATGTATTCAAATGAATCCTCAAGTTGGGCCAAAAGTTTCTTTAACACCATTTCACGTTTGGGTGTTGACATCATCTCCACTTCAAAACCGATAAGCTCCACCCGTGAAGGAATGATTTTCAAGGTATCTATGTCGCTGTTCAAAACCAGGTTTCTAGCGGCAACTTTACCAATCATACCGTGGTATAAGGTATGATAAATACTGTTTTTATCGAGGCCGAGACCGGTGGTGGCGTTTCCCTGAGGATCGCAATCGACAAGGAGCGTTCTTTTTTCAGAAACCGCGAGCGCTGCGGACAGATTTACCGCTGTAGTGGTTTTGCCAACGCCACCTTTCTGGTTGGCGATACATATAATATGTGTCATATTTAGAATCTTTACCATAAAATATTTGTTTTGAAAAGTATGAAAGGATGTGTATTGACTATTGAAATAAAAAGAATATATTCTTATTTAAATATCAAGTTATGAGGTATTTATGCAATTTGTCAGAAAAGCATTTTTGCTCTGCTTTGTTTTGATTTTCATTGTTGACATTCTTGTTCCAAGGGGGGCGCTGAGTATTACCATACAAGAGGAAGAAGAAATGTCACGTAAAGTTATGAAAATCATTATAAAACATTATGATCTTATTAACGATCCCATGATTGTCAACTATATTAATGAAATGGGTCAAAAAATCGTTTCGGCCCTTCCGCCACAGCCGTTTGATTATCATTTTTATGTAATAAAAAACGATGATTATAATGCTTTTGCAACCTTTGCGGGTCATGTTTTTATAAACAGCGGCCTGCTGGAAGCTATGGAGAATGAAGAAGAGTTGGCCGGGATACTTTCCCATGAAATAGCTCATGTTGTGTGCCGCCATATTTCCCAAAAGATAGAAAGAGCACAAAAGATAGGAATCGCAACCCTTGCCGGAATTGCGGCCGGTATATTACTCGGGGTCGGAGGATCGGCGGCCGCAGCAAATGCGCTAACTATCGGGTCTTCGGCTGCCGGTCAATCCCTGGAGCTGTCATACAGCCGCGAGGACGAGTTCCAGGCGGACCAGATCGGTCTCGTATGTTTGACCAAAGCTGGGTATAATGGAGAAGGTTTGCTTACGATGTTGAAAAAACTCTGGAGCAGACGATGGTTCGGTCCGGATCAGATCCCCACTTATCTTAGCACACATCCGGGCACAGAGGAACGAATGGCCAATATTGACACCTGGATCGAACAAAACGAAAAGATAGAAGCACACATTGACGCTTATAATTTTTCAAGGGTTCATGCCCGGCTTGTTGCTGTTTACGGGGACAAGGAGTTCGCATTAAGAAACTTTGAGGCAGAGGTTAAGAACCACCCTGAAGATCCTTTGGCACAATACGGATACGGGCTGATTCTGGCCAGGGTAGGCCATCGGAAAGATGCCATTGATCACCTTAAAAAAGCACTGATGAAAAATGCTTTCGATCCGTATATGTTAAAAGATCTCGGCCGGATTTATTTTCTCGACGGCCGGTATCAGGAAGCATTAAATACATTGGAGAGTGCCGCAAGCATTTCCTCTAACGATCCCGAAGTATTTTTTTATCTCGGGCGCACACAGATGGAGCTTGGACGTTTACACGAGGCGGCAGTTACATTTGAAGAGCTCATCGCAAAAAAATATAATTATCCAAGAGCGTTTTATTCCCTTGGTGAAACCTATGGCAAGCTGGGCAGGCTGGATGAGGCTCATTATTACC
The DNA here is from genome assembly GCA_001751005.1 of Desulfobacterales bacterium S5133MH16. GTDB lineage: Bacteria > Desulfobacterota > Desulfobacteria > Desulfobacterales > UBA11574 > S5133MH16. The sequence continues at coordinate 1,411 of MAXL01000452.1, read as the reverse complement.
TGGGCATTTATTACAAGAAAAAAAATGATTTTAAAAATGCGTCGTTCCACTTGAAACGAGCTCTGGAGAATATGAGTGATCCGGATAAAAGGAAAAAAATTGAGAAGATGTTAAAAGAGATCCATGGGAAAAAGAGACCGTCATAGAGGACTTTCGGTTTGGTTTGGTTAGGGTGTTGTCAGCTGCGATCAAAATGGGAAAATTGCATTGTAAAAGTCCCTCGGCCCTGGGTTGCTGACCGTAATGAAGTGGAGTAACCGAACATAGGTGCCAGAGGAACAATCGCCTTGATTACCAGTGCGTCCATTTTGTGCGCTATGGATTCAATTTTCCCGTTGCGGGAATTAAGGTCTCCGATGACATCTCCCGTGAAAGCCTCAGGAACAAAAATCTCAACATCCATAATCGGATCAAGGAGAAACGGTTCACCGTTGGCAAGAGCGGTTTTGCATGCCATGAATGCACTGACAGTATAAGCCAATTCCGTGCCCAGGGATTCCTTGAATGCCCCTCCGGTTAGGGTCGCTTTAACGTCCACCACCGGATAGCCCATCAGGGATCCGCTTTCCAAAGATTCCATGACACCTTTTTCAATGGCAGGAATAAAAATGTCCGGTATGGTTTCCTCGTTAACTTCAGATATGAACCTGTTTTTACTGCCGCGTTCCAGAGGTGTCAGTTTTAGCGCAACTTTGGCAAAGTGACGCTGTCCTGCAATTTCCTTGTCAAATACGGCCGATCCCTCACCTTGTTTTTCAATGGTTTCCCTGTAAACAACCTGGGGTTTTCCCACATTTACGTTGGTATTGAATTCACGCTGCATGCGACTGATAATAACTTCAAGGTGAAGCTCACCCATGCCGGACAAAATGGATTGCCCGGTGTCTTCATCCTTTTTAAGTTGCAGGGTCGGGTCTTCGGCCATAAATTTTTCGAGTACCTGATCCAGTTTTTCCTGGTCGGCAAGTGTTTTCGGCTCTATTGCAATGGAAATGACCGGCTCGTAAAACTCCATTTTTTCCAGTAAAACCGGATGATCAATGGAGCACAGCGTTTCGCCGGTAGAGGATTCTTTCAATCCGACAACCCCCACAATACTCCCGGCATCGGCAGAGTCGATCCGTTCTCTCTTGTTGGCATGCATCCTTAAGATACGGGAAATTTTTTCATTTGTTTTTCGGGAAGGGTTATAGGTGGTTTCTTTGGTGTGCATTTTTCCGCTGTAGATTCTGACATAGGAAAGCTTGCGTCCTTCGATCATGGCTACTTTAAATATGAGTGCCGCAAGGGAGGCTGTATCTCTGGCTTTGCATTCAATAATTTCACCGGTTTCAGGATGCACCCCTTTAATGGGAGGGATATCCACAGGACTGGGAAGGAAATCCACAATGGCATTAAGGAGAGGTTGTAT
>MAXL01000451.1 GCA_001751005.1 Desulfobacterales bacterium S5133MH16 | reverse complement strand
TACGTGATCGAATCATTGACGACCCTGCACTGTTTATCAAAACAATGCAGGAACAAAATGATAAAAAATCCGGGAAACAACTCAACGAGGGGCCGGAAGGGAAGTGGTTCAAAAATATAAGCATTGTCTGTCATATTTTGAAACGTCTGAAAACGACCTCGCAAGATGTGCTTTACCCGAGTCAGGACAAGCACAATCGTCATAGATGCAGGGTGTGGTTGACTGATGCGGAAAGATTAATCGTTGAGCTCAAAAAAGAAGCAGAGGGAGCAGTATGATCACTCCGGCATATCGGGAAACGATCCTGCAAATGAAAGAGAATAATGTCAGTATCCGTGAAATAAGCCGGACCTTAAAGGTGGCAAGAAATACTGTTCGTGGTGTCATTAAAAGTGGCGTGAAGGCAGCCCCGGTAAAAGAATCACACTGTCTTGTACACTTGCCAGTGATCAAAGACTTGTTCCGTGAGTGCAAAGGAAACGTAGTCAGGGTCAAAGAAGAACTGGAATCACGCCATAATGTTGCTATTCCATATCAGACCCTGACCTGGCTGATCAGAAAAGAAGAGATTCGCACGCCAAAGAAAAAAAGAGCAGGTCGATATGTATTTGAACCGGGAGAAGAAATGCAACACGACACCTCCCCGCATAATATTATCCTTGGTTCAAAAAAAGTAAAGGCACAGTGTGCCTCACTGGTTATGGCCTACAGCAGAAAACTCTATATGCAATACTACCCCTGCTTCACTCGCTTTGAATGCAGGGTCTTTCTTGATAAGGCTTTTTCATATCTGGATGGTACAGCCGGGAAATGCATCATCGACAACACCCATGTGATTCTTGCATCCGGAATAGGTCCGGATGCCATCATCACTCCAGAAATGGAACACTTTGGACGGATCTATAGTACTAAATTCGAGGCCCATTGGCTGGATGATCCAAATAGAAAAGCCCGCGTGGAGAGGCCATTTCACTATATTGAAAATAATTTTATCCCCGGCAGAACCTTCTCTGGCTGGGATGATCTAAACAAACAGGCGGAAGACTGGTGCACCAACATCTCAAATCCCAAACAGAAACGATCTCTTGGGATGAGCCCTGATGCAGCATACATTATCGAAAGGCCATATCTTTCCCTTTTACCGCCCGTGGCTCCTCCTGTGTATAAAAGCTTTTACAGGGTTGTTAACATCGAAGGGTACATCCAACTCGACACAAACCGATATTCTGTTCCTCAAAAGCTGGTGGGTGAAACACTCGAAGTCCAGAAGCACTGGGAGAAGGTTGTGATTTACGATAAGCAAAACAAAGTTGCCGAACATAAACGAGTGCTGGATAAAAAAGACAGGAGAAGAACACTGCCCGGACACCATCCACCGCTTAATCGCAAAACATCAATTAAAGAACCTTCCAAAGAAGAGGTGCTGCTTACCGGAAAAAATGAAATCCTGGATCTTTACATTATAAGCTTGAAAGAAATAAGCAGAGGCCGGGGAGTATTGAACCTACGTCGTCTTCTCAACTTACAAAGAAGCTATCCAGAAGAGCCATTTATAGCGGGAATCAAAACGGCTCAGCAATATGGGCTTTACGATCTTGCCAGAGTAGAAAAGATCATCCTTAAAAATGTAGCTGGAGACTTCTTTCAACTATGAAAAAGAGAATAGATGAACTCCTTGAAGAATTAAAATTCAAAGGAATGGCCGAGGTTGTGGATCAGCAGATAAAACTTGCTGAAAATGGTACTGCAATCCAACAGATTATTGTTAATTTACTCCAGGAAGAACTGCGCTTTCGGCAGGAGCGGAGCTTAGTTAACCGTATAAAGAATGCAAAAATGCCGTGGGACTGGACTCTGAACTCCTTTCCCTTTGAAGCACAACCGGAAGTGAACAAAAATCAGATCATGACTCTTGCCGGTCTCGATTTTCTGCAACGTGGAGAAAACATCATATTCCATGGGAAAACAGGAGTTGGTAAGAGTGGCCTTGCTGTTGGAATCCTGCGTCAGGCATTAATATCTGGTGCCAGAGGACGCTTCTATGACACCCAGCGACTTCTCGACGATCTTTATGCATCACTTGCAGATCGGACAACGACAAAGCTGCTAAATGCCCTTTGTCGTTACGAAATTCTTCTTTTGGACGAACTCGGATACCTGACCCTTAACAAGGAACAGATGAACGCTTTCTTTAAACTTATGAAGGAACGTTATGAGGCGGGGAAGTCCACAATTATCACTACCAATCTTGAACCCGACGAATGGTATCAACTTCTGCAACCAAAAGATATGGTTGATGCTTTGCTTGATCGTCTATACCACAGATGCACGGTGATAAGCATTAAGGGAGACTCCCTGCGCAGTAATCTAACAGACTAGAATAAAATAACAATTTGAAACACGTATGACAGATTCCAAACAAATTACCTGAAATCATTATATTTCTTTGAAAACTGTTATACGCTATTCTAACAGGCTATCATCAAAGGTAAAATATGCGAGGCGGAAAACGTGCCGGTGCTGGCAGAAAAAAGCTACCAGATCATTTAAGGCGTGAACTTTTTACGATCCGCCTTCCACAGTGGATGATATCTCAGCTCAAAGCCAAAGGCCAGATTGGCTATTTCATCGAAGAATTATTGGCAAAACAGGACATCTTGAATCCGCCGGATGATTACGATATAAATAAGTAAGAACCGATCACAGTAGTATGCAGGGACAGTCTATTTGACTGGTTATTCTCTGTTTCACCCACCCCAAAAAAATGCTCGCTCATACCGGGCACCAGGTTGGAGGCCGCGGCCTCCAACCTGGTGCCCGACCCATCTCCTGTATGCCTTTTCTCAGATCGCCAAATCACTGAAGTAGATTACTTTGTCCCCGATGGTAACAGTGTTAAAATCACTACATCATTCTGGTTCTCTTGTGCAAAAGGCGGGTTAGAATATGTTAGCATTGTTGGGTCAGTTTAGATTAGCGTTCAAGTAATTTCATTTGACTTCATACTATTGTTGTGTTTTTCATGTTTTTACCTTATAATACCGCTATAGTTTAC
>MAXL01000450.1 GCA_001751005.1 Desulfobacterales bacterium S5133MH16 | reverse complement strand
TTTGCAGGCGGTGAACCTTTCCGGCACCACTCAAGAATTAAATCAACACTCTTCTTATCTCCTTCAAACAGGGCTTCGACGGTTCCGTCGCCTTTATTTCTTACCCATCCTGAAACACCATAAAGCTGCGCAGCTCTCAGTGTTTCCATTCTAAAAAATACGCCCTGCACCCTTCCACTAATAACTGCATGGGCTCTTACATTTTTTTCCATTATTTCACCTATCAGCAAACTGTTTAACTTTGCGTCATTTATTGTTAAAATCCAAAGCTGTTTCGTATGCAGGCTTTCTATCCCAACAGTTTCTTAAGGAATTCTTCATCAATTATTTCAACACCCAGGCTCCTTGCCCTGGCAAGTTTGGATCCTGGTGATTTACCGGCAACCAGATAATCCGTGTTCCGGCTCACAGAACCGCTGACCTTACCCCCTGCTGCCTCAATCATTTCCTTTGCCAGGTTTCTTGCCATTCCGTCAAGAGTTCCCGTTAAAACAAATAATTTTCCATAAAGCCGTTTCTCTTTATTATCAGTGTCATAAAATATCTGTACTCCACTGTCTAAAATTCTATCAATTGTTTTTATATTTTCTAACTCATTTAAAAAACTCTCAACACTTTTAGCAGCAACAGGCCCAATTCCATCGATGGCTTCAAGATCGCTGCATGATGCACCTGACAAGCTCTCCAGGCTATTAAATTTATCTGCTATAACCCTGGCAACATGTTCTCCCACATATCTGATACCAAGTGCATAGAGAAAGCGACTAAAGCTGATCTTCTTGCTGTTTTCAATGGCATCTATGAGATTTTGAGCTGATTTCCCTCCCATTCGTTCAAGACCCTCAAGATTTTTTTTATCCAGCCGGAAAATATCGGCATATGAAGAAAGCATGCCTTTGTCCACCATTTGTTCAACCAACTTATCACCCAACCCGTCGATATCAAAGGCACCTTTTGATGCAAAATGTTTTATCCGCTCTTTCACCTGTGCAGGACAGTTTGTGTTAATGCAGCGTTTTACCGCTTCGCCTTCAAGACGAATAATATCAGATCCACAAACCGGGCAATTTTGCGGCATAGAGAATATTTTTTCTTTTCCTGTTCGTTTAAACTCTATAACCTTTACAACTTCGGGGATCACATCCCCTGCTCGCCGTATAAAAACCTTGTCTCCTATCCTTACATCTTTTTTAGCAATCTCATCTTCGTTGTGAAGCGTTGCACGGCTGACTGTTACACCTCCCACATTAACAGGATCTAAAAAGGCAACAGGCGTTAATGCACCGGTTCTTCCAACCTGCACCTCTATATCCATTACTCGTGTTGTTTCCTGCAGGGCTTCAAATTTATAGGCAATGGCCCATCTGGGGCTCCGGGAAGTTGTGCCAAGCTCTTGTTGTAATGAGATGCTGTCAACTTTAATAACCATTCCGTCAATATCGTATGACAGCTCATGCCTCATTTCACTGAGCTCTTTGTAGTATCCGGCAGCTTCCCTGATTGTTATCTTGGGCCGGATAATAGGGTTAATCCTTAGCCCAAACCCTCGCAAAATCTGAAGTGCCTCCCAATGGGAATGAAAAACCATATCCGTCACACTACCGGTGCCATAAAAAAATATCTCCAATGGACGCTTAGCCGTAATACTTGAATCAAGCTGCCTTAATGATCCTGCCGCCGCATTCCTTGGATTGGCAAAAGCCGGCAAGCCCTGGTCAATCCGTTGCTTATTCAGCCGTTCGAAACCAGCCAGCCCGATAAATACTTCCCCTCTGACCTCAAGATGTGACGGTATTTTGTGCTTGCCTTCTTGCTGGAGAATCAGTGGTACCGAAGGTATGGTCTTTATGTTGGAAGTTATCACTTCGCCGACGATTCCGTCCCCGCGGGTTGATGCAACAGCAAGTTTGCCCATTTCATAAACCAGTTCCACGGCAAGACCGTCTAATTTGGGCTCAGCGGTGTATTCAATCTCACCATCAACCTTAAGGTGCCTTTTTACTCGGTTGTCAAAGTCGAATATATCCGATTCTTCGAACCCGTTATCCAGGCTTAACATCGGTATGGAATGAGTAGCGGTTTCGAATTTGGAAACAGGTGGGGCTCCTACTCTCAATGAAGGAGAATCGGGACTGGAAAGTGCAGGCCAGGTTTTCTCTATCTCTATTAGTTCTTTCATCATCCGGTCATATTCAGAATCCGATATTTCCGGGTCATCAAGAACATAGTAGCGATAATTATGCCTGTGAAGTGCGGTCCTCAAAGCCTGAACTTTTTCAATAATAGCCGGATTTACACTATCTTGCATAAATCGTTTATAACCTCACAGGCAGCCATTCTACTTTCCTTAAAGAGTTCATTCCTGAATCCAGGCTGCCACTTAAAAGTTGAAAGTTCATCGGAAACCACAAGGATGCCGCCAATCTGGACATTTCTAAACTTACCCACAGTGAAAAGCGCTGAGAGTTCCATTTCAACAGCCAGGACATCCTTATCCTGATAATATTTTACCTTTTCACAGGTTTCCCTGTAAATGGCGTCTGTTGACCAGAGAATGCCCTCGTGAAAAGTAAGACCGGCTTTTGTTAAGGCTTCTTTTGTATTTTTCAGGATATAAGAAGATGGCCGGGATACGCCATCTTCTTCTTGATCATAATGCTTCGATGTTCCTTCGTCAATTATAGCACCGGTCGGGATAATAATATCCCCGACTTTAACGTCGCGGGATATTGCCCCGCACCACCCGAAAAACATAATTTTTTCTGCGCCCCAGGCAACAAGTGTCTCAAGTAGCATTGTTGCATAAGGTGCACCTACAAAAGGCCCCACCACAGCAAATCCTGCCTCAACAGTATTTCCAACATAT
>MAXL01000449.1 GCA_001751005.1 Desulfobacterales bacterium S5133MH16 | reverse complement strand
CTTCTACGGCAATGGAGATGGTTTCTCCAACACTTCCCATGCTCAGAAAAACGGTCTCAGCTCCCTCAACGTGATAGGTTTCAACGGGTTTATAGTATCGGCCCACCAGATCGCCCATATCTTTCCAGGCTTTCAGAATTACAGGCTTGGAATGTATAAGAGCCTGGTCCTGAGCCATTTTTGCCTCAGTAAAAATCCCGGGCAGGCCAAATGCCCCCATGGTCACGGGCTTATCAGGATGAAGCCGATTAACCGGCTCAAAATCCGGGAGGTACTGTTTAACCGTTTCTTCATCCCAGAATTCTATGGGTTCTATGACATGGGTAAGAACAAAACCATCCATATTCATCATAACGGGTAGTGACACTGAAGGGCTTTCCGCTACCCGAAAGGAAAACATAACATGGTCAAAGGCCTCCTGACCGTTTTCAGTAAAGACCTGAATCCAGCCACAGTCCCGAATTGACATAACATCCGTATGATCGTTCCAGATGCTTAACGGACCGGACAAGGAACGATTTGCCAGAATCATGACAATGGGAAGCCTCATGGCAGGGGCTATAAAAACAATTTCGTTCATTAATGCCAGTCCCTGGGAACTGGTACAGGTGAAAGTTCTTGCCCCAACCGCAGATGATCCGCAACAGACGCTCATGGCAGAATGTTCGGACTCCACCGGAATAAATTCAGCATCCAGCTCTCCATCGGCTACCAGTTCTGATAAATGTTCCACAATATGTGTCTGAGGTGTAATGGGATAGGCGGCAACAACGTCTACGTTTGCCATTTTAACAGCCTCGGCCGCTGCTAATGAAACTTCTATTCCGACTCTTTCGCCCATTATTCTTCCTCCTCAACCATGGTTATACACCGGGTAATGCATTCCTGGGCACAGATTCCGCATCCTTTACAATAATAGAGATCTGCTTCAAAATATCCGTCCCCGGTTTTTTTGATAGCCATATCCGGACAAAAAATATAGCAAACACCGCAACGAATGCAATTTTCTGTATCCCAAACCGGCCGAACCGATCGCCAGTCACCGGTTCTGTATTGACTGGCATTGCCTGGCTCACTTACCACACATCCGACCTCCAGGTCTTTCCAGCTAAGCTCTAGTTCTGATTTAGCCAATGAGTATCTCCTTATTTATATTGTTATTTGGGTCTCTTCGTATGCTCTGGTAAATACTTTAATATTTTTTTCCGAAATTCGCCCGAACCTTTTCTTAAGAGGATCGATAAGAGAATTGAAGGGGATAATATCACGAGCCTTAAGAATAGACCCGAGCATGGCGGTGTTGGTTATGGGAAGTCCTATTTCCTCCCTGGCTATTTTGGTGGCATTTACGGTGGCTATGGCATGTTTAATTCCAAGTTCTTTTCTCAGTTCCTCGCCCGAGTATTTGGTATTGGCACACAGAATTCCATCCTCCTTGAGTCCGGATGTCACATCAACAAGGCGGAGGATTCCGGGGTCCAGAACCACTACCACGTCCGGCGTGTAAATAGCAGATCGAATACGAATTTGTTTGTCATCTATTCGGCAGAAGGCTATTACCGGCGCACCTCGCCTTTCCGGGCCAAAAGTGGGAAAGGCCTGGGCATACTTCCCTTCATTAATGGCAGCCAGAGCCAGAAGTTCGGCTGATGTGACTCCCCCCTGACCGCCCCGGCCGTGTATGCGAACTTCGATCATGGTTTACTCCTAAGCATAAGAAATTTAAAGTTTTGCAAAACACCTATTTATTTCTATATGAGATGTCAAGATATTTATTAACGGATATTTATTCTCCGGACGGCGAGTTTATTCTTTATCTAAAAGAAAAGGATATAAATAAAGTGCTGTGATAACAAATAGTTAAGACTGATACTGCCTGATCGGATTGTCGGGAGGGTAAAACCGATTATTTTGTAAAATGGAATTGTAAAAATGATTGCCTATCAATAAAAAAAGTGCTTTAATATTTATAAGTTAAAGGTTACAGTATGTTAACGTTTTTTATCAAGTGGTCGATTGCTCTTGTTAAGTCCGTATGAGTCAGGACGGTCATATACCAAGGATTCTGGGTTAGAACCCCAGGCTTTCTATAATAAAATAAAGAAATTATAACAGAAACACGGTATCTAACAAGCCTTTGATTTTATCCATTCAAACCCGGACAAACCCATGACAAAAACCAAAGAGAAAATTCCACCGGTGGTTAAACTTAATTATTCCAAGGGCGATTTGATCATCAAAGCGGGGGACTACGGAATCTCAATATATGAGATTATTAGCGGTAAAATCGGAATATTTGTTGAATCCGGCGGCGCGGAAACTCGAGTTGCCATCCTTGGTCCCGGCATGATTGTCGGTGAAATGGCCTTTATTTCCGGTAACACCAGTACACGTTCCGCATCGGCCAGGGCCCTTGAAGACTGTTGTTTGGAAGTGTGGCATCCTGCTATGCTTTTGAATGCTTATAAGCAGATGCCTGACGTTCTTAGGCTTATCGCGGGCCAAGCGTTAAAGCTTATTACGCGGATGAACAAAATGGTCGTTGAGTCGAGCTTAAAACAAGGAAAATTAAAGGACGGACAAACTCAGGATCTGTCCGACCAGCGGGAGAACAAGCGTAATTTTTACCGAAAAATGGTCAGTCTGGAATGCGTTTTTCGTCCGGTAAACAGCCCCAAGGATCTTGAACTTCCGGGCCGAATTATGGATATCAGCAAGGGGGGCTTGGGGATGACCGTTAAGACATCAGGCTTACTCAACTATACCCCTGTTTCCGGGGACGAACTTTTCATAAGCACATATTTTGTGCCAGATCAGAAAGTGAATATGACCGCAAAAATTATTTGGCTCAAAAAAGGGAAAACAGATGGTGTTATTTCCCTGGGAACGATTTTTACCCATATGGAGCCGGAAGATCGAAAAAGGTTGGGTTTCTTTTTAATGCCGTAACGGAGGTTCATACATGACTGTCAATTCACAGGT
>MAXL01000448.1 GCA_001751005.1 Desulfobacterales bacterium S5133MH16 | reverse complement strand
GCGGCCCACATTGCCAAAGGTATCCTCGGCATGCTCCTGAGTCACCCCTGGCTGGAAAAGATGATTGTGTATATGGTCGGTTACTCATGGACCTGGGACCTGGACGGTACCGGAAAAACGGCCCAGGAATACCGGAATATCCTGCTCCGCCTGTTTTCATCTCAAGAATTTATCGAAATGCAGACCAATGAACCCAACATCTGCCTGAAACCGGAAAATCTCTTTATGGCCCGGGTGGGAAAAAAACTATCGGATGAGATTGTTCAACAATTCAAATGGTTGCGGTTTGGGGTGAATCCCTGAGATTGGTTCGCCCGTTTGCCCATTCAGCCGGTCAACAAACCGGTTGAATCTTCAGACATGCAGATTTGCAAACAGGCGAATGAGGGAACTGTTAAGCGGCATTTAATTTTTTCTTGACAGACCTGCTTAAATGTATCTATATTATAGCCACAATATAGCTAAATTATAATCACATTGTATCGAACAGTGTAGATAATTTTTCTTATCACCAAAAGCAATTTTGTAATTCGGTACTAAAGGGGAAAAAAATGAGGTACGCAGAGACAGGGTTTAATTTAGAAGTTGATCTAACCCGGGGAAACATTGAGAAGGTCGCAACTGACCCAAGAGACACCGCGCTTTACCTGGGAGGTCTAGGTACGAACGCCAAGGTATTGTGGGACAGGGTTCCGCCTGAAGTTGAGCCTTTTTCTCCTGAAAATCTCCTAATATTCGGTGCCGGTCTTCTATGCGGCACACCTGCTATCGGTTGTAATCGTACCATTGTTACTACTATTTCTCCTCAGACCAAGTTGATGGCATTTTCAATGATGGGGGGATTTTTTGCACCGGAATTGAAGTATGCAGGGTTTGACAAAGTGATCCTTCGCGGCAAGTCTCCTGATCTGGTGTATTTGTGGATAAACAATGACAAGGTGGAAATACGGGATGCCTCCCATTTAAAGGGTAAAGGTTCTCTTGAAACTGCAGAAATTATTCGAAAGGAGTTGAAGGATCCCAAAGTACAGGTGGCGGCCATAGGCATGGCCGGTGAAAACAGGGTTTTTTTTGCTTCCATCGAGCAGGGAAGGTCCAGTGCCAGCCGGGGTGGAATCGGGGCCGTTATGGGAGACAAAGGGGTAAAGGCGATCGTTGTTCGCGGAACAAAGGATATCCATGTTGCCCAACCGGCTGAATTCATGGGACTATGCAATGAGGTGATGGAATATATTCAATTCAGAAATGATAATCCAATTCCGGGAGTCATGCCCATATTAGCCGGGCTTGGGTCGCCCCAGGAGATGAAAGTCCATGATGAGAAGTGGCATACTGAAAATTTCATGTGGGGAAATTCCCGTACCCGCAGAAAAGGTTTTTGGACCGATGAGATCGCAAGTGACTGGATGGAAACACTGGATAAGTCAAGGACCAGACTGATCAGCTGCTATAACTGTCCGATGACATGCGGGGCAACAATTTCCATGCCCGGACTTCCAACCTACATGATGAAATGCTTCACGAAATTGACCTATACAATGGGCGCTTTTTCAGACCTGGATTTTGGTTTGAGAATTGCCCAAAAAGCGACTGAGTATGGAGTGGACGGATTTTCGGCTCCACAGGTTATGGCCTTTGCCCTTGAACTTTTAGAAGATGGTATTTTGAAGGATAAAGATTTCCCTCAAATGCCGGAAGACAACGAGGGAAGATTTTACTATCTGCTTGATAAAATTGTCCGGCGGGAAGGGATAGGAGATTTTTTGGCCGATGGTACCTATTGGGCGGCCCAACGGATTGGTAAGGGTGCAGAAGCATATGCTCATAATAATATTAAGAAGCATGAGCAACTGCCTCTCAAGTTATCAATGCTGAATCCCATTTATTTCCTTATGTATTCTACCGGCGAGAAGATAAACATCACCCAGATTGAAGGACAGTTTCCCCAGGCACCTTTTCCGAAAAGAGAGCATAGAGAGAAATTTATAGAGGATTGGTTCCAGGTTCCTGATGATAAGTTTAAGCAATATTTTGTGAACTGGGAACTTCGCGGAGACAATTCAATCCCCTATTATCCGACTGTTGAAATGACCTGTGATATTGTTGACTGGCAGGAGATGATGCACTACATTGATGACGCCCTCGGGATGTGTTCCGGTTTATCATCATTCCCCTTAAAACCGCCGTATCATATACATAATTATCCGAAATTTATCTCATTTGGGGCCGGGATCGATATGGATGAAGACAAACTGACTAAAGCAGCCAAGAGATACCGAACTTTAGTTAGAGCCATTAATATAAGAAGAGGTATGAGGCGAAAAGATGAGAAGCCTCCAGAGAACCATTGGAAGAAAAGATTTCCTGAACTTGAAGAGAAGCTCTTAGATGGGTATTACAAACTCAAGGGGTGGAATAATGAAGGTATACCTACTAAAGAGGCCTTAGATGAGCTGGGTTTGGATTACGTGAGCAAAGACTTTTTAGAGAGGGGAATATTGACGGATGGGGAAGATATGTCTATTGAAGATGATTCTTCCAAAGAGGCTTCGGCTTAAAAAAGAGAAAAAATAGAGTGGAGGGCGAGAACCTTGACTGGTAATAAAACTGATAAAAAAAAGAAAACAATTAAGACAATAAGAATTAATGTTGATAAATGCAATGGTTGCAGGGCTTGTGAGGTCATCTGCTCCGCCTTTCACGCTGCACCAAAATATAGCAGCAATAATCCGGCCAGGTCTCGTATTCGGATCATTCGTGAGCCTTTAAGAGATCTATATGTTCCTGTTTATGCTGGAGAATATACAGTCGCTGAATGTGCCGGCAGAGACAAATACACGATTGACGGTAAGGAATACGATGAGTGTGCCTTTTGCAGGGCTTCCTGCCCATCCAGGGATGAGTTCAAAGAACCTGATTCCGGTCTTCCCCTCAAATGCGATATGTGTGAAGGCGAAGAAGAGCCCTTGTGTGTAAAGTGGTGTATGCATGATGCGTTGATTCTGGAAGAAAGGGAAGAGGAAGTCGATGAAGCGGAGGAGCAGGAGGAGCAAGAAGAGATGGAGATCGGGTTGGAAGCGTTGACAGATAAATATGGCATAGAGAAGATAATGGATATCGTTGCCCGAATGTCAGAGAAGGACCAAAATGTTTAGAGAGTCTATAGAGTTGAGCGAGTTAAGCGAGTTATGAGTTTATTGAGTTTGGAGAGTTCTTAACTCGCAACTCAAAAACTCATTTAACTCAACAACTCATTTAACTCAAAAACTTTAAACCCAATCATTCATCGAAGGAGACAGTAAAGACAGTGGAGACAGTAGCCCCCTTCATAGAAGT
>MAXL01000447.1 GCA_001751005.1 Desulfobacterales bacterium S5133MH16 | reverse complement strand
TTTTCTGCCAGCAACTGCCGGTATGCGGTAACGATGTCAAGAAACGCCTCAACCCTGGTTTCCAGACCCGCGTCGGCAGTATGGCTGTCCAGCTCAAGGGTCAGGGAAGGTTTACGACCCATGATATCCCTGAAATATCCGATAATAAACGAATCCGGGCCGCAGGAAAAGTTGGTTATAAAGGTGCCGAAAAGTTGGGGATGCCGTTTCACTATCCGGGTGGCCTGAAGGATACGCTGGCCCATTCCCCAGTACATATGGCGCTTTGATTTTTCATTATCAAACAGGAGAAAATCGAACGGTATGACCAGGATGCCTCTGGATGCTAGTTTATGAGGAATACCCATGTGAGCTTCTTCAACAAATCCGTTGTATGACCGGGCGAAAATTACAACCGCTGTCTTATTTGGATCGGCTTCCAGTTCTTTTAGAGCCTTTTCCCCAATTTGTTTCATCTCAGCCATACATTCCGTCTGCCGTTTCAATGCGGTTCCAAAAGCCGCCGAAGCCATTTTACGTCTTAATCCCATTTGAACGGCGGTTTTAATTAACGGTTCCCGGGCCGTCTCCAACCCTTTTGTCAAGTCCAAAAGCGGCGTCAGGACTTTTGTTCCTTTTGCTTTTAATTGGTTGAGCTTTTGGCGAAATGCGGATTTAAGATAAAAAGTTTCTCCCTGAACAAATGGGCATACCTGGGAACTGGAGTTTCCATCTGAAACAGGAAGTGCTTTAAAATGAGGCAGAAAAATGTATTCCGGAGGATGTTCCATTTCAAGAAGCGAGTGAAAAAAACCGTGCGAAAGTTCCGCCGGATAACAAAACGCGGCGTTTTTTTGGTCAATTCCTTCCTGAGGGCAGGAATCGGGCACAACCGGTTCAAATCCCAGTTCGCTGAAAAATGTTGAATAAAGAGGATAGTAAGTGTTTACCAAGAAACTCCGGTTAATCCCTATTTTCCCTCGATATTTTTTGATGTTGCCTTTGGGTAAGTTTTGACCGGATTCCGGGATAACCGTTGCACCGTATTTTTCGAAAACAAGGTGCTGACGGACCCGAATCAGATCCAACTGTTGAACATTATATGTTATATTGTGCCGTAAATTGTAGTACCGGTTACAGGCGCCGCCAAAGGGGTATTTAGTTCCCTCAAGTTCTATCATGGCAATTTCACACCGCCGGTCACACTTTTCTTTGCCGCCTTTGCAGGTAAATGATTTGCCGTAGGTGACCTCTCTATCCGAAAGAACTTTCAGGTCGAAGCGGCTTTTTTGTATCAACCTCATTTCAATTCGCTTTTTTACCTCAAGAGCCACCCCAAAAGCGCCCATCAGACCGGGCTCCGGAGGAACGATGATGGGTTTGCCTACAAGGGATGCCATGGCCAGCGGTATCGCCTGGTTGTAACAAACGCCCCCTTGCATGAAAACTTTCTTCCCTACCGGCCGGTTCCCTTTGACCCGGTTCGAGTAGTTCATGCAGATGGAATAAACCAGTCCGGCCACGATATCATCGTGCTTAACGCCCTCGTGGATGGCATTTTTTATGTCAGAGGCGATGAATGCGGCACACTGGTCATTGAAGTTGGGCGGATAATGTCCTTTGAGTGCGATATCTGCAATATCTTCCATTGCCACACCCAGGGTCTCAAATGCGGATTCTTCCAAAAACGACCCGGTACCGGCGGAACACGCTTCGTTCATGGCATAATCCGAAGCCACCCCATTGGTAATGTAGGTGTATTTGGCGTCCTGTCCGCCGATTTCAAAGATAGTGTCCACCTGTGGATCAAAATACACGGCAGCGGCCGCATGGGCAATGATTTCGTTAATCACACCGTGTGTGAGGGCATGCAGACCGGCAATCTGACGGCCGGAGCCGCAGACGCCCAGCCCCTCGATTGATATTTGAGAGGGATCAACAATTCGGCCAATCTGATTAAAAATAGAATCATAGCATTGCCGGGAAGCCCCAACCGGATCGCCGTTCGTACGCAGATAAACATCTGCCAGGATTGCGTTGTCCGCTTTTCTCAGAAGAATCGCCTTGGTAGTGGTTGAACCCACGTCGATCCCGAGTATGCACGTATCACCCGAACGGATTTTTCCTTTTTCAATGGTTTTGAATTCCACCATGTCTTCAAAATGCTGCAAGGGGGCAAGTGTATCAAATGATGCAGCGTCAGTGCTGAACAAATCAGATATACCGGGAAATTTGGCGGTCTCGTGTTCCAGACCCCAGAGGGCCGCGCCCAGAGCTTCGAAATAAGGCGCTTCCGGAGGAACAATCAGACCGGGAATCTCCTCACGCAGACGATCGATCATCATATGGTTGCGAGCCGTCCCTCCGGTGATCATAATGTTCTTTCTTTCCACCTTTTTTAAAAGCTCTAAGATTTTATTGGCCATCATCTGGCAAAGACCGGCGGTTACTTTTGCTTTGGGAATTCCTTTGTTGGTGGCGTGGGTGCAGTCGGATTTACAGAAAACCGAGCAACGGCCGGACACGGGATACGGTTCTATGGAAGCGGCCCACTGGGCGGCCTCTTTAAGTGATACATTCATTCTCCTCAGTTGTTGAAGAAAGAATTCACCCGTTCCCGAAGCACATTTGTTGCCGGTCAGAACGTTGGAAATTTGCCCCAGACGGTTTAGAACATATACCATAAAGGTTTCGCCGCCCGCAGAAACCACGGCGGGACAGGATACGTCTTCAGGTCTGACATACCCGTAGGCGTATTCCACGGCTTCGGGTTCGGGTATTGAGGAAAGGGTTACGAAGTTCCGGAATTTTCGGCCCGTGGCCGCGATACGGTCAAATGAGTTCATGTCGAGGTTCTTGATGGCCGACAGCAGTGTCCGTTTGGGGTCCCCCTCGTGCGGATGCAGTGAATATGTAATTATTCGCGGGGTTTTTTTCTCTTGTGTCGGGTTCCCTTCACGAACATTCTTTTCCTGCTCCACCTGGACAACGGAAACGGTGGACGCCCCGAGACAAAGACCCAGCGACTTCATGTTCTTAGACTTGTACCTTCCTTTAAGACTCTCATTCGGCGGCACACCCTTTTTTATGTCAGTCTGATCTGTCTTTATGCTCATGGGTTTTCCTCCTCACAATTTCTTATTAAGGTTCTTGCTCTTGTTTTCTATTTAGAGCAAACATCGTTCCAAAAATGATGTTTGCCTTGAATTCGTGGAATCAAACCCTTCTATTAAACTCTAAAGACAGGTTTGATATTCTTAATAAATTGATGAATTTTCGGGAAGATATCCCCTGTGTTGGAAAAGAAGGTGTGAAATCAAATAATTTTCACATTTTTCGTTTTAGCGATTGTTTCAGACGGGAAAGAAATTGTCTAAAGGGTGCAACAAATCTTGACATGATCTTAGGGCTCACTCAAAAATAACTTCATATTTTGGATGCCGATGCATTCCGACTGGCTGCGTTACGAAAACTCGAAATATGCTTGATATTTCTTAAGTTTTCGTGCCTTGCCATCCGGGCGCCTCAACTCCCAAAATTGTAAATTTATTTTTTCGTTAACCCTTAGCTGTTTTAAGAGGTTGTTGTTAAACCGGCAAGTTAGAACATGGCAAGAAATGTTTACAGCGCAAAAACAATTGCACCGTTCTGATGAGGTGAAAACGCTATCGGCGGTCTAGTTTCAGACGCCTGTTCAATGCCTGGCGCGTAATTCCCAAACTCAGGGAAGCAATGGACTGGTTGGCGTTTGCCCGTTTCATGGCTTCATCAATCAGGAGTTGTTCGGCTTGTTTGAGCGTTGGCAATTGTTCATGGAAAGAAATTAAAACGCTCTTCTCCCGAAGCAGTTGTTTGGATTCCGTTTCAAAGGTTGGATGCTTTTGAAAAATATGCGACTTGAAGGTCTCCATGGAAAGTTTGCCGGATTTATGACTACTAACCGCATTGAAAACCATGGATTCCAGCTCT
>MAXL01000446.1 GCA_001751005.1 Desulfobacterales bacterium S5133MH16 | reverse complement strand
CGTCGGCAACTTTAAAATCCCCCCCTGTCCCAATGCGCGGGTTTAAACGATTGGCGGCGTAAATGTTTGTACCGATGATCAGGGCCAAAAGCAGCCAGACCATCAATCCAAACCCGAATTTGCTCAACAGCATGGTCCAGAAAACCGGCGAAAAGCCCAAATTTTCAAACCACAACCATTCCGGATAAATTGAAATCCCTATCCACAGCAATAGAACACCAACAAATCCGATACCGATAATAATTAATTTCTTATTCATAACACTCCTTAAAATAATATTGGTAAGTAGACACCCACGGGCTTACGCCCGTGGTCCTCTGCCAATAATTGATAAAATAGGTATTTTCAGCGATGAGAAAGCTCATGCATTTTCAATTCCCGAATATTGAAATATCTTGCCAATACATGAAATAATGTGTAATGTCAAAAGGTTGTGATACTATTTAGATGTTTATCGCTCATGTTAAAAATTATTGCATTGTTCAGATTTGCCCCCGACCCTACATCTTGTGTTTTTCATCCCCTCCTTAAGTCCGGTTTTCAGGTTCCGACTTCGTGCCTGCATCAATACTGTATATCATATTAATATCACTAACGATTTCTTTTGTAAACCGCAAGTAATTTAGGCTTCAATTTTTTAACCTGTAAGGCAGGCAGTCATCACACTCTGGATTTACACTGTAAGGCAGATCAACCCTGCATTGCTGATTCTAACTATCATATTGGTAAACGGTCATACCTATATTATTAATGAGAGATTTTTTTCCAATATCTATTTCAGGATATAAACATTGGGGTAGTCCATTAGTTTCAGGGTTAATGCAATGACACCCGCCAATTCAGGAGTGTCATGAATAATTATCAGGCTGTTTCTTTTATTGAGCTCCTCCATCATAGGTTTCGAGAACATGTTGTTGTAATCAACGTGCCTGGCTGCATCGACATGCCCCTTTTTAAACTTCGCTTCATCACGAAAATCGACAAATGCAGGCGTATTCAGCTTTCTGGCAGCCTTTTCGCTGATAATGCATTTGTCAAAATCGCTCTTGCAAAAACGCATGAGGGCGTGCAAAAGTTCTTGTTCTTTTACCAAGGGATAGAAAGCTGCTCCCCAGCCCTTGATACCGTCTCTCATCCAATAGACGTTCTTGTACCCATTAGCAACCGCCAACCTGGCGGAGTGATAGGATTTCCATCAGGTGTTACTCGCGCAATAGGTTATAATTGGAGTGTTCTTGTTTTTTGGAAGGAGCGCCATGTCAAAGTCAACCTTGCTCAGCGGCATATCAGTGACTTTGTGATCCTTTGGCACCATACATGTTATGTGAATTGTGCCAGGAGGACGAGCTTTCATGAAATCGGTCGTGTGGCTGTGGCAGGCAATCATTTGCGCACCACCCTCCCAAAGCTTTTTTGCCTCTTTCAAACTTGCCGCCTTAAATCCATGCCCTCCTTTTTCAGGAGCAGGCACTTTGGCCGCAAAGCCAGGCATTGAAAGTCCGACTATCAATATAAATGATAGGATAATAATTGGTGTTTTCCTATGCATCACTAGCCTCCTTTCTCCCTTCATGTTGTTGTTTTTTGAGTAATTACCAACTCTCAAATATAGGCATGACCGTTAAGACCCGTGTACTTGTATCTATTTTTGATACCGTACCTCGCACCATCAACACACCAATATTATTGATGATTTCGTTCCGAACATTCAATTGGTATCATTTAAATTTTATTGATGATTTCTTTTGGCAATCGAAACCTCATTTGTCCCCGTTCATACAGGAAAAATCCCAAGAGAACAAGTCGGGTTTTGAAATAATTGTTTAAACCCTGGCCTTCGTAAGTAGCAGAAAAAGCAAAATATAGCGGTATAAAAGTAATATTTTGTTCAGGGAGATCAGGATGGTTTATGGTTCGAAAATTTTCAGCCGGGGAGCCGAACGTTTTAAGTTTTTGTTTTAGCGGTTTTTTTCAAGTTTCTCCATCCATCGAGCCGCTGTTTAATTGTCTTTTCATACCCCCGGTCCGTGGGTGTATAAAAAAGCCTGCCCTGTAGTTTTTCCGGCAAATAGTTCTGAGGAGCATATGCATCTTTATAATCATGGGCGTATTTGTAATCTTTTCCATACCCGAGTTTTCTCATCAGTCCTGTGGGAGCATTCCGAATATGAAGAGGCACCGGCAACGCTCCATAACTGTCAACAGCCTCTTTAATTTTTCCGTACGCTTTGTATATGCTGTTGCTCTTCGGAGCCGTAGCAAGATATATGGCAGCCTGGGCCATTGCAAGTTCACCTTCCGGATTCCCGAGGAACTTAAACGCCTCCATAGCGTTCAATGCAACTCCGAGTGCATCGGGATCCGCATTTCCAATGTCTTCGCTTGCAAACCTGACCATTCGGCGCGCTATATAAAAAGGGTCTTCGCCGGCTGTGAGCATTCGTCCCAGCCAGTAGACAGCCGCATCCGGATCACTCCCCCTTAAGCTCTTATGAAAGGCGGATATAAGATTAAAGTGTTCTTCACCGGACTTGTCGTATAAAAGGGCCTTTTTTTCCAAAGCATTTTCTAAAACCTGAAGTGTTATTTGCACCGGGCTTCCTGTTTTTGAAGAATCCATTCCGGATATTACCAGATATGCCACGATTTCAAGGCTGTTCAGGGCAGCACGGGCATCTCCGTCCGCAATGCGAATAAGATGAGAAAGGGCATCTTTTTCGATAATCGGATTTAAATTTCCCAAGCCCCTTTCCGTGTCTTTTAGGGCATTTTCTATGATGACGGCAATATCATCTGATGAAAGGGCTTTTAAGGTTATTAAACGGCACCGGGACATGAGCGGAGGTATAACCTCAAATGAAGGGTTTTCGGTGGTAGCGCCAATCAGAGTAATCAGCCCGCTTTCCACATGGTGAAGAAATGCATCCTGTTGGACCTTGTTAAACCTGTGTATCTCATCAACAAAAAGAACGGTTCTTTTTCGAAAAAGCTCTTGCTGGTTTTTTGCGTCCTCTATAACCGCTCGGATATCCTTGACACCTGACAGTACCGCAGAAAAATGGACAAAATGACAACGGGTTTCACCCGCAAAAATTCTTGCAAGGGTTGTTTTTCCGCATCCCGGAGGACCCCAGAGAATCATGGAAAAAATCCGGTCTTGTTCAATGGCATGACAAATCGATGTTCCCTTTCCCACGGCATGGGTTTGTCCTACGAATTCATCCAGATTTTTCGGGCGCATTCTATCGGCAAGAGGCCGCGACCCCTGGGCTGATTGTTGCGCGTGATATTCAAACAAATCCAATGGTCATCCTCTTAACATGTCATTTGTCATGGGTCCTTTGGTCTCTGTCCTCAAGTGGGCATTAATTACTTTCAAATAGCTAACCCGGACAAACCGGACTCTGGATCGAGGATCCTATTGCTCGGAGAGAAATAACAAATCACAAGCATCAAATCTCAAATAAATCACAAATTTCAAGCACCAAATTACAAATAACCCCGCCTGCCATTGCAAAGCACGAGCGGGCAGGTCTCAAACTCCAAATGCCAAATCGCCTCAAAGCGATTGTTTTTTTGTTTGGGATTTTGAATTTCGGTCATTGTTATTTGTTTGTTCTTTGGGATTTGTTATTTGGAATTTCCACTAACTCAATTACTCCATGAACGTGTACCCCGATCTTAACAACTGGCCCGAAACATGGTTGCCTGTACTGGTATTTGGCAACTGTTCAAGATTGGTTTTTTTATTCATCATTCGATGTTGGACGTTCGATGTTCATCTTTT
>MAXL01000445.1 GCA_001751005.1 Desulfobacterales bacterium S5133MH16 | reverse complement strand
ATCATCTTTCAATTTTTTCCCAAATCCTTCTCTATGCTGGCTACAACACTGAGAGAAACCTCCCACTCGCATTGAAGAAGTTGGTCTAACGCTTGCTCAAGCAACTTATTTTTTCGGTTAATAATCTTCTCAAGCTGCTTGATTGTATCCAAACGAATTTTTTTGGGGCATTTCTTTTCTTTCATTTTCCTCTCCAAAGAATCAGACCCGTTCCAAAGTTGTTTGCTGGTTCCGGTTTTCTTCAATAGCTAATGGTGGCTTTTTGGCAGTAATAGACTTAATAACCTTTGACGGCCTAATAACTGACGGCGCAAGTATTAAAGTCTGCCTTTTTTTACGCGCAATATTCAACAGATCGGAGAAATCTACCTCAGGCAGATGAGTCCAAGGGAGTCCTTTGCTATATACCAGTCTACGTTCGCATATAACAGAGCAGCGTCTCTTATCATGCCCAGCCAAGTGTTTTTTGCAGAACAGGCAGGGAGATTTATTGTTATCAAGTGTTTTTCTCATATGCCTTTACAAGACAGTCTGTTTTTACAAAACAATATCTTTAGGATCAGGGTATCCTAGGACCTTTGCTATGGGTTCAGCCCCTCTTAAGCTCTTCGCGCGGAACCAATACAAAACAGTCTGTATAGGCAAATTCAATTGTTTCGCAAGCCAATATTTTGACCGGCCTATTTTTTTCAACTTCGACTCTATTTTTACAGTGTGTAATTCCATGAAATATGGATATCAAAAAAAAACATAGAAAGCAACGGAAAACTTTGACTATTTTTGCCATTTGGTAAAAAAACTCTTGACTATCAAATTTTGTTCTGATAGGAATAACCAAAATCCTAAAACCAGAACGTTTTTTGCGGTTCGAACTGCGAATTGTCGTGTAAACTTTTGGGATATAATGCCGGATCACTAATCAGCAAGGCGCTGCCTGCGAATGTGTGACTAAGGCAAAAACAACAAATGCTTATTAATTTGTTAACAGGAAAAAGAAATGGAATGTTCTACATGTGGACACGAATTAACATCTGGATACGCGAAAATAATTGAGATCAGACCGGACGAGAAACTACATGAAGACGACAAAAGAAGAATAGACTGCGATATAATATTAAAAGTGTATTATTGCCCAGTCTGCGAGTTTATCTGGCGGATAAAAACAGAATCGAAAACATTAGATGATCGAAAGAGAAAAAGTTTTTTACCATCTGGGGTGATATCGAAAAGGGGTTGGGAAGAAAAGAAAGATGACAAACATTTAATCGGAAAATAGCTTCGGAAATTGAAAAAAGGGATTTACGGTGAAAGGACTAACAGGACTGATATGCTTCGTGGGGGGACTCTTTCTTGCTGGATCCGACGGTGATTGGTGGCCATGGCTTAACATTGTTGGTGGAGTTATTTTTATTGAAATAGTTATTATATTTAGGAGAAAACAGAAATGGAGAAAGAATTTACAAACGAATATGTCAAGTACATATTCTCCGAAAACGAGAAAAAGGAAATAGCCACTGAAATGGCCCAGAAAGTAACTGAACTACAACAGGCCGAAGATGACAAAAAGGCTATTATGTCAGATTTTAAAAGCAAGATAGACGGCATCCAGGCCAACGTGAGGAACGCTGCAACTAAGCTGAATAGTGGATATGAAATGAAATCGATTAAATGTGAGATCGTACCAAACTGGGCTGAGAAAGTATGGGAAAGTCTTCGTGAAGACAATGGAGAAGTGGCCCGAAAAAAGCCTATGACATCAGACGATTTGCAAATGCAATTCCAAGAGTAAAAATAGGAGGTTGTTGAATAATGACATACAACACAACTGCAACAACAGAAATAGAAGAACAAACATATAAACCTATTCCTACAACCAAATCGGAAATGATAAATGCTATCAACGAACTTTCCAACATTTGTTGTCGTGTAAAAGCGCCAACGCCGTGGCAAGCCTCTGCGGTGCATATGCAAATAGGTAAGCTACGGTCACTTGCAGAAAATTGGACGGAATAAATATGGAGAAAAGGAGGTAAAAGAATTGAGACTTAAGACGATGACTTTAAAAAATTTCCAGGGTATAGAAAATTTTAGTTTAGATGCTGAATGCAAGAACTGTACAATAAAGGGCATGAATGGAAGTGGGAAAACGACTGTTGCCTCTGCATTTTGCTATTTGTTGTATGATCTAAACAGTACTGGTAAGACCTTTTTGCCCAAACCTTTGAATCTGGCAGGTGAAGCAAAGCATGGCCTAACAAGTAGTGTACAGGCTATTTTCGTGCTTGATGGTGAAGAGCTTGCGTTGAAAAAAAGCTTTAAAGAAAATTGGGTCAAAAAACACGGCGTAGCCAAAAAATTCTTTACTGGGCATACTACACAATACTACATTGACGATATGGAAGTGCCTGCCCGGAAAAAGGATTATGACGCAAGGCTGGAAAGAATAGCAAATAGTACTACCCTGAAACTCCTCACAAACAAAGATTTCTTTGCTGCGGGGACACAAAAAACAAAAAGAAAAGACGACCCTAATCGATGGGACTGGGAAAAAAGAAGAGAACTTCTCTTTGAGATATCCAATAATATGCCTACCGATGAAAACATTATCAAAGCTGACAAAATTTTGTCCGGCATTCCCGACATCCTGGGTGGTAAGAGCTTTGATCAGTGCAAAGCAAGGATAAAGGAGCGACAAAAGGGATTAAACAAACTAATTAGCGAAATCCCAATTAGTATTAAGGAAAGAGAAAGAGATTTACCAGACATAACTGATCTCGGTTTTTCCGCAATAGAAAAAGAATTGATAGAATTATTGGATTTAATCAACAAGAAAGAGAAAGAGAAAATCAGGATTGAATCAGGCGGCGAAATAGCCGAGTTGACCAAAAAACAGCGGGAAATTGAATCTGAGCTGCTTGAAATCGAAAACAGAATTGCAAAGGAAAAGAACCGAGTAGAAAAAATACAAAGAAAGAAGATATTTGGCTTTGAGTCTGCAAGAGACGCTGAATTATCTGCATACGAAAGAATGCAAGTGGTGATCAAACAGAAAGAAGAGGATAATGAGAGGGCTGAAAGAAAAGTCATTTTGCTTCGTGAGGAATGGAACGCAACCAACGGTGTTGTTTTCGACGAAAAAGCTACCATCTGTCCTACCTGCGGCCAGCAATATCCAGAAGAAAAAACTCTGGAAATTAGAGAAATATTCCATACAGGAAAAGCCGCAAATTTGCTCAAAATCAATGACGACGGCAAACGCCTTGTCGACGAAATCAAGGAACGAAAAGAACAAACCAAAATAAACCAAGAAGCAGCAAATAGCTTTGATGAGAAGGTAAAGGCATTAACGCAGCGTTTAACTGTGTTGGTCCCATTGGATACACCGATTCCTGAAAACAAAAGACAGGAAGTTTTATCAACTGATCTCGCAGAATTGAAGCTCTCCATTGAAGGGTTGAAAGCTAATTCGTCAGAGCTGTTAGGTAGGGCTCAAGAAACAATCCTTGCGCTGTCGGAAAAACATACGGGAGTTATGCTTAAAAGACAGGCTATTGAATTACATCAGAAAGGATTGGCCAGGATTAAAGAATTGGTTGATCAGCAAAAGGAAGCTGCCAGTGAATTTGAAAACTTAGAAGGCCAAGCTTTTCTTCTTAACGAATTCACCAAAACAAAAGCTATGATGGTCGAGGAGAAAATAAACGAGAAGTTCGATTTGGCTAAGTTTAAGTTATTCAATATTCTCGTAAACGGTGAAGTTGATGACTGTTGCCGTGTAAAATATCAAGGCATTTGTTTTGACGAAGGACTTAACCATAGTGGCCAGGTAAATCTCGGAATCGACATAATCAATACACTTTCTAAACATTTTGATTTGACTATGCCTCTATTTTTGGATGACATGAATTTGGTAACAAAGACAATACCAACTAAGAACCAAATTATTAAGTTAATCGTAGACCCCCAATATAAACAATTAACAGTAATTGCAGAAGGCTAAAATGAAATTAACTGAATACGAACAAGAATATCTCGAAAAGTTTTTTGATGATGGCTCGTACCGTGTGGAGTCCGAACCGGAACACTGGATACATGGAGGTGACGAAGGGTTCTCTTACTGTCAAAAATGTTGTGAAAAAGAAGTCAAACGTCTAACTGCTGAAAATCCAGCAGAAGAATATTCTGTTGACGGCGGCTGGAAAATCGAAGGAGATAATACTCCATATTGTGAGAAATGCGGAAAGCTGCTCGAAAATACGCTTACCGATTATGGTTGCGAAGTCGAAATCGATCACTTTTTGACGAACGGCTTTGACGTTACCTCTGACCTTGACCGACGCTCCATGTCTGAGGTCATCTCGTCGGGAGGTTGGGAACCATTTGCAAGACAACTGTTTAAAAATGAAGATGAACGTGAGAATACCCTGAATTACTTCGACGATCTGCATAGACTTTGCAGATCAATTCTGATTAAAATAGGCAAATAAAACCTCTTGACACATACCTATCATAGGTGATAGACCACTAAAATGGAAAGATTAAAATGTAGGCGATGCGGACATATGTGGTTTCCTCGCGAAAACAGAAAGCCACAGTTGTGCCCTGCTTGTAAATCACGCAAATGGTATGTTGACAGAAAAGAAATAAGCATTAAAAAGCCAAGCAGAAAGAAACAATGAAAACAATTCGATTGACAAAAGCCGGCTCAGTCAATAGCACATGTCCAGAAGAAGTGCATATTATAATAGCAGATGATATGCCAAAAATCAAATCAGCAACGTTGGATAGCATAAGAGCTTATTATGATACCCAAGCTCAGCTATTGGTAGATGCACTTATCCTTGCACTTCCGCAAGGAACCATCGAACCATTGTTAATGCGACTCATGGAAAAACATATAAGCCTTTATGTCGGTGTAATGGCTACAAAAAAGGAGAATTAAATGACCAAAACAAGAGAAGTGACCGTAAAACCAATAAACAAGTTAAAGACAATATTATCGTCCGATTCAGTGCAGGCCCAATTCAAAAACGCAATGGGCAAAAATTCAGGTTTGTTCATAGCCAGCTTAATAGACATATACGGCTCTGATACAGCTTTGCAAAAGTGTGAGGTGTCAGCTATTGTTATGGAGGCATTGAAGGCTGCCGTCTTAAAGCTCCCGTTAAATAAGAGCTTAGGATTTGCCTGGCTGATTGCTTACAAAATCAAAGAAAAATATAAGCCAGTATTCCAAATTGGATATAAAGGCTATACCCAACTTGCGCTTCGTAGCGGTTATTATAAATATATCAACACAGATGTTTTATATGAAGGCCACAATGTCCAAAAAGATTTACTCACAGGGAATTGTGAAATTACCGGAAAGGCT
>MAXL01000444.1 GCA_001751005.1 Desulfobacterales bacterium S5133MH16 | reverse complement strand
GCTGTTGGTTTTGGTTTAGAAATATTTTCAGAATGAAGCGCTTGAGGTATTGCTTTCACGGTCGGAAGATGACTCTCATGTGACTTCGATGCGATATCACCATAAGTTACATCGTTTGACAAGCCGGATGATTTTTTCTTGCCCTGAATAGTAGGTTTCACCAAACGGCCATTATCAAATTCATCTTTTTTTAGAGATCTATCTTTATTATTTTGAACCCAATGCGCATTGACAATCTGAATATGTTCTCCGCCGGTATCGTTAATCATTCCCTTTCGTTCTACTAATCTCATCAATAAAGGTGAAGAACGTGCAGTCATGTTCCGTGTGCGTGATATTATATTATCAGCGAACTTAAGATTAATTATGCCAGGTTGTAACAGTGGTTTTGTCAGTCGTTTGACCAAATTGGCATTTTGCCAGGTTTGATCGCTGTTTGATTTTGAGTTAGCTGCCATAATCCACCTGCTTAAAGCAGACCTCCTGCCCCTGCCGCTCCTGCAATACCCCGTGCCGCCGAAAGAGCCGTGCTCTCTTTTGGTTTCACAATACCCTGGTGGACCAATTCCACTGCCTCCACCGCAACATTGGCGCTCTCAGCACGAAAATCAGGCCCTGACCATTTAACGGGGTAGGCATTTTGAAAATTCCACCACATTGCGGGAAGCCTACGGTCATCAAGTAAAAAAATGCTTCCATTCTTTCTCTCAAAGGGCTTTCCGGCAGAAATTGCTTCTGAAACTTTCACGAACCATTGCCAGAGCAAGTCAATATCTGTCAGGCCATGTTTTAACACCAGGTTCTGGGGATACCTGGTTGAGCCGGGCAGTTTGTGTATATATTCATTGACTCCCCCTTCCCGGTAATCCTTTACTTCAATTTCCACCTGCATTCCGGTGACTTCGGAAAATCCACCGACTATCAAGCCTTCAATTTCAACAAGAAAGTTATACGCCTTATAGGGATCATTGCGAATGCCAAGCAGGCTGGTTCCGGCAGAAAAAGCTGCATTTACCCCTGGTATTGCCATATAATTTCTCCTTTAATTTGAGCTAAAATTTGTCTGATTCAGAGATTATCATGATAACTTTATTCCCGCTCTGGAGCATTGGGGTCAGAGAACTTCAAAGCCTTTCATCTATGGGGCCAAAATTTTGAATCCCTAAAAATCAAGCTAATCCAATAATCCTGCTAATCATGGTTCAACTCTCATTCAATCGCTTATTAATCTGAGCGACCTCACTGACCCACCTTTGACGCTCTTTATGATCCAGGTCCATAATCTGGTCATAAGGCCAATGAAAGTAATATGCGATGAAGGCTACCTCCTCGAACAACCTACTCAAGGGGTAGCCGATCATTCCCCCGGGCCGCTCACCTCCACCTGAAATTTTTCATCGCAGTGAGGACAGTTGACTAACAGGCGATTATGACCCTCATGATTGACCCGAACATAGAGATCCTGCAAAAACTGCAAGTCAGCCGAAAAAAGTCCTTCGATAATCTTGGGATTAATCTGTCCAAGATCACCGAGACGTGTTATTACACGTGACAACAAGATGATTACCAGGTAGCCCGGATTGGCCTGAACACGGGGATCTTTCATAGGAGCTATCTCATCATAAGCTGTTGAAAGCCTCATTTTTCCTTCCCGGTGCAAAGTCCCTTCAGAATCTATATGTCCGCGTGGCAAAGTAAAATCAAACTCAGTCTGTAGTGTCATGCCTTACTAATCCCTTCGTGAGCAATATCCAGAGTCTCAATGGCAACCTCTGTGCCTGTTGCATTAAAGCTGGGCCCTGTCCACTTGGTTGGCCATGCCTCAATGAAATTCCAGCGCATTTTTTCCTCACCTGCATCATTTAACAGAACAATAGAGCCATTCTTTCGCTCTACTTTTCCATCCATACAGGTTTTCCTCCAGTCCCACAGCTCCACATCATCAGTAATGCCCCATTTAAGTGATATGTTAGAGTACTTGTTTATACCAGGCAATTTACGTGGCGTTAAAGCGTCGGTTCCCTCACGGTATTCAACCGGATCCTGTGTCGCATCCAGACCTGAGCACTCCCTAAATCCGGCGCGGGTAATGCCGTCAATCTCAATTAAAAAATTATACGCACGATACGGGTCGTTACGATCTCCTGCTGGCATAATTAAACCTCCTTTTTTATAATCCTTCACAATGAAACCGTGAGCCGTAATCCGGCAACTGCAAAGGGTTTATTTCTTTAAGGGCTCTGCAACTCCGTTTATTGTTACTCCACTATCGCCATGTATTATTCGAATAATTACAAACTCACTTGCCGTAACCGGCTTCAGGCCGACTTCCGTGACAATCATTCCCTTATCCCTGACTTCAGGAGGATTGGTTTCAGCATCACATTTTATATAAAATGCGTCACTTGGCGCGCCCCCTTTCAAGGCTCCCTGTTTAAACAAATTATTAAAATAAGCCGTTAACTCTCGGATGATACGAGACCAGAGCCTGAAGTCATTTGGTTCGAATATAATGTTCTGCATATATTCTTCAATCCATCTGCCTACTGTCAGGAAGAGACGCCTGACATTGATATAAAGCCACTCAGCCTCATATTCTCCAACCAGAGTTCTGGCGCCCCAAACCCGGATGCCCCGTCCCTTGAAGGTACGAATACAGTTAACACTTTCCGGATTCAGTTTATCCTGTTCAAGATTGGTGATTTCCGTTTCCGTGTCCAGCACACCTTTCAAAATCTCATTTGCCGGCGCTTTGAAAACACCTTTGTGCATATCAGTTCGCGCATAAACTCCGGCCACATGACCCGATGGAGGCACTGAAACAAATTCTTCTTTTGATCCTCCCTGCACAAAAAGCCACGGATAATAAAGAGCTCCATTCTTTGCATCCGACAATTTTTCTCTTTGCTCTAAGACCTTATCGCTGTTTGCATCTGGAATAGAGTCAAGAATAGCAAAGCGATCTCCACTTTTATCACATTGGTCAAGAACTGTTTTCTGGAGTCTGGAAGCATCAAAAGGATTTGTCATGATATCCGGCGTGCAAACCAGGTCGATTTCTTTTACAACCGCCTGAAGTTCCAGACCTCTTTCGAGCTCAGACAATGACGTATTATCGAGGCGGACAACGTAACAAACAGAACCGCCGTTTTCGAAAAAACCGCGTACTGCATAAGCCAGATAGCTACCGGACATCGCTTTGCCGAAACTCTCTTCAAATTGCTGCCAATGTGTAAGCTTTACAACCGAATTCATGTCGCCCTGTTCAGCCAATCCGAGAAAGACAGGCACACCCGTCAAAAACTCGGCTGCCGGAACAGGGAAAATATCTTCTTTATAAACACCTGGGGATCGATACTTTTGCATTCACTACTCCACTAACTGGCAGATGATAAATAAAATGCAGAAATCAAGCCCCCGGTCCTGCCCACTGTGTGATACGGAAAATCACGAATTCAGCAGGTTTGACAACTGCAACCCCAATTTCCGTCACAACCTGACCCGCATCACGCACTTCCGGTGGATTGATCTCTTCATCGCACTTGACATAAAAGGCTTCCTGGGGCGTCGTGCCAAAAAGAGCGCCACTTCGCCATACATTTGTCAGGAACGCAGTAATATTGCGCCTGATTTTAGACCAGAGCTCATGTGAATTTGGCTCAAAAACGACCCACTGGGTTCCCTCATCGATTGATTCCCGCAGGAAAAGAAAGAGCCTGCGAACATTAATATATTTCCACTCTCCATTGGCATCGCCGCCAATAGTACGTGCACCCCATACACGTATATTTCCATTGAGATCACGGATACAGTTAATACCCTGGGGATTCAGACCGTCCTGATTTGCCTTGGAAAGATAATACTTTAGGCCCAGCGCCCCGCGCACAGGCACATTGGCTGGCGCCTTATGCACTCCTCGCTGGGTATCAACCCGGGCATAAATTCCGGCCATATGGCCGCTGGGCGGTACATATTGATGCCCCTTACCTTTTGGATTCTGAATTTTCGTGGCCGGATCGAAAACTTTAACCCACGGGATATAAAAGGCCGCATAGTCTGAGTTGTCGGGAACATCGAGCTTTGATGCATCGAAATCCCCGGCAACTTCAGTCAATTCCTTGCTGTCAAAGATCGCAAAGCGATCACTCGTATTTTTGCAGTGTGAGTCAATAGCGCTGCGCGCTGAACTTGCCGTTATTCCTGGAGCGGCTACGATGGCGATCTCATCGATAGCCGCGAATTTTTCCAGTGCTTTAGTAATCCCGGTATCGGCCGTGACCCGGGCCACGAAGCAGCGTGTTCCACCGTTGTTAAAGAAACCGTATACAGCATGCACCAGGTTGCGGTGACCTGCATCCTTTGAGAAATCTCCAAAGAACTTCTTAAATTCTCCAAAATTGGTACAAAGTTTTACTTCACCGTCTCCCGCGATCAAATTGAAGTCCTCTTCCTCATACTGCATGTAATCGGCAACAACGGTTGTTTTGTCGGCAGGAGCCGTATTGAGTTCTATTTTAGAGACTTTATTTGCCGCATCATTACTAGGCTTCTTAGTCGGCACGACGACACCGTCAACCCGAACTTCATAACTGTCTTCTGTTTTTACAGGATATTTCTTCAGACTAAAGGTCTTTTTGGTGCCGTCTCCCTTACCAATGACCTCATCGGTTAT
>MAXL01000443.1 GCA_001751005.1 Desulfobacterales bacterium S5133MH16 | reverse complement strand
TTCTGCAATCTAAATCTCCAGTGGGACGGTTACCGATCAAAAAACCCGGCACAGGTGGTTTCGGAGATTGATCATCTGACCACGAAATACAAAACACTCTCCGTAGCCTTTATGGACAACCTTCTGCCTTTGAAAACATCCCGGGATATTTTTAATCGCATAGCAAGGCTGGGAAAGGATTTTCGCCTGTTCGGAGAAATCAGGGCCACCACTCCGGAACCCGTACTGAAAGCCATGCAGGCCGCGGGAATGCAAGAGGTCCAGATCGGTATAGAGGCTTTAAGCACACGGCTCCTTAAGAAACTCAACAAGGGGACCACGACAATCCAGAATATTGAAATCATGAAATATTGCGAAATGACGAGCATTGCAAATTCATCGAATCTGATACTCTATTTTCCGGGTAGCGACCAGAAGGATGTGGACGAAACGCTTCGGAACCTGGATTTTGTTCTGTGCTTTCGTCCGTTAAAGATGGTTCACTTCTGGCTCGGCCTGGGGAGCCCTGTATGGCAAAACCCTGAAACCTTCGGACTTAAATCTGTTTTCAACCACCGCAATTATGCGGTTATATTTCCATCGGACGTTTTTAAAGCCATGCGGTTTACCATTCAGTCCTATCAAGGGGACCTAGAGCTTCAGAGAAAACTCTGGCGGCCGGTCAAAAAAAAGTTGAAAGCCTGGAAAAAGTCGTATGGCGAACTCCATAAGGGTCCAAGACATGAGAACATCTTAACCTTTCGTGACGGCAGAAATTTTATGATCATACGCCAGAAAAGACTCAACGGCCAACCCCTGACACACCGCCTGGAGGGAACATCCCGGGCAATCTATCTTTTTTGTATGCAGCACCGGTCTTTAAAAAGAATCCTTGCCCGTTTCCCGTCGGTGGCTACAGACAGAATCGAGGCTTTTTTAGAGATGATGGTCGACAAAAAGCTGATGTTCCAAGAAAACAACAACTATCTGAGCTTAGCCGTACCTGCCAGCCTGCATTGAGCAACCTTGACTTCTAATCCGTCAAATTACAGTGTAAATTTATTTTAGGAGAGCCCTTAGGCTTGCCATACCAAGGAAGTTCATATATATTTAGGTTTGGTTAACGAGCTGACGGAGGAATTGTTACAGGAGATTTTAAAGTTTCTCTATGTTGGCCTCTTAGCGCTTCAGGAGAAAAAAGTTTATGATTCCGCCAAAAGAATTTATTAAAAAAATCAGACCGTTCTCATTTCTATCAGAAGATGAGTTGAATATACTAATATCCGGTCTTGAAGTAAAATTGTTTCAAAAAAACAAGACCATATTTAAAAAGGGGAAAGCTCGAAAATATGTTTATATTGTATTTTCAGGACTTGTAGGTCTTTTTGATGATAAAATTGCCGTTGATTATATATCAAAAGGTGAAATATTCGGTATTATTTCAGTACGCGATTTCCCTTATATTTTAGATGCAACGGCTCTTGAAGATACGGTTTGCTATTTAATTTATTCAGAAAACTTTAAAGAAGTTTTTAATAAAAATATACGGTTTTCATCCTTTTTCAGCACATTTATAAAAAGAAGATTCCACTCCTTTAAAAAAATAGCATCTGAAAAAAAGTTTTTTGAAGAAGCAACTTTTGTTTTAGACATTGAAAAAATAATCTATAAAAAACCTATCGTCGCCGGTCCTGGTATGACCGTAGAAAATGCTGCTGTTGAAATGATCAACAATTCTATAAGCTCAATCGTTGTAGTAGACAACCAAATGAGACCGATTGGTATTTTCACCGACAAAGATCTTCGAAAAGTTGTCATACAAGGGGATAAATTACATCCAATATCCAAATATATGTCGTCCCCGGTAAAAACCATAAACACCAATACAACAATTTTCGATGCATTCAGCAAAATGATCGATGCAGGCATAGATCACCTTGTTTTAACGAAAGAAGAAAAAGTTTTTGGTGTTGTTACCGGTAAAGACATCCGCATTCAACTTGAACCGTCTTCCTCGATTATTACCCTTTTCAGGAAAATTATTAAGGCAAAATCAGCAGAAGAGTTGCAGACCATTTTTAACAACATAAAGACATCTGTTGCCAAGATTGTTCTATCAGGATCTAACTTTTTCGATTTAACTAGAATGCTCAGTACGGTTAATGATGCGATTATTGTAAATTCTATTGAAATTGTTGGGAAAAAATTGCCAATAGATGATTTTGTCTGGATTAATATGGGAAGTTTGGGAAGAAAAGAACAAGTTTTAGCGACGGATCAGGATAATGCATTGATTTATATTAAAAAACCTTTATTAAAATTTGCTGATGAAGTCAATAAAACATTGGCAAGGATAGGTATCCCGGAATGCCCCGGGGATTATATGGCCTCCAATGAAAAATGGAACAAGGACCTGTCGTCATGGAAAAATTATTTTAAAAACTGGTTCAACAACCCCACCGCCAATAATGCCAGATATCTTTCTATTTTTCTGGACATGAGACCTGTTTTTGGCAACGAAAATATATACAAAGAACTCATTGAATCCCTGAGAGCAAATGTGACGGATCAGGCCATAAAAGCCTTGGCCCATGACGCAGTTCACATTGAACCGCCTATTGGAATATTCGGAATTAGAGGTCTTCATAAGGGGGTAAATTTAAAAACATATGGAATTTATCCCATTGTTAATGGGGTAAGAGTTTTGGCCATAGATAATGACATCTTTGAAATTACAAATACAAATGAAAGGTTGGAGATGCTGAATGATGTGGGTGTGATCAGCGATGAAATGTGCCATGATGTCCTTGAATCATACGGATTTCTTCAGGATTTAAGACTTAAGCAACAATCAAGTGCCGTGTTGAATCAATCTAAAGAAAATAATTTGATTAGTCTTAAAGAGATTCGCAAAGTAGATTTGCTCATATTAAAAGAAGCTCTGAAAATCGTTTCTTCATTTCAAAAACTATTGATGAAAAAATATAATGTCAAAAGAGCGTTATCATATTTCCATACTTACAGGTAGAAAGC
>MAXL01000442.1 GCA_001751005.1 Desulfobacterales bacterium S5133MH16 | reverse complement strand
GCTTTCTACGGTGCGAGTACCCCAGAACGGTACCCCAAAACAGGAAAGGGACCAGACTGTTAACACCTGATCCCTTCCAAAGCCGCGTCCGGCTTGAACTTTCGGTGGTGATCCCACGGGGAATCGAACCCCGGTTACCGGCGTGAGAGGCCGGCGTCCTGACCGCTAGACGATGGGACCCATAGCAAAATTTGAAACATGAATATAGAAAAGGGAGGTTCTTGTCAAACATTATTTGAGGCCTTTTAAAAACGCTTCCTTTCAAGGGTCTCTATTTGTTGACGGATCACCAGCCTCCGGCTTTTTGCCTTTTCTGAATCCAAAAATCAGATAGATAAGCCATCCGACAAACGGGACAACGGCAATTAAGCCCCAGAGCGCTTTTTTCCCAATGGTGCCGAAATCCTTGCGAATGATATCGATGATTGCAAGGACTGTGAGTAAATAAAAGAAAACACTGATTTTTATCCATACAATAACGGTTGCTATTTCCAATTTTATCCTTTCAGGTTTACAAACGTTTAGCCACTAAGGCACGAAGACACCAAAGATTATAATATAATTCTTTTAATGCCATTTTTAATAAGAGGCACATTAAAATTGATTAGAAAACCAAGACGTTTGCCGGTCAATTTTAAATGACTGAGTATTTGTGCCTCCCACACAGGATTCATCTCGTCAACAGCCTTCAGTTCACAAATAATAAGTTCTTCAACCAGAACATCTAAGCGTAACCCCTCATCAAAGGTAATCCCATCATATATAATAGGGATATCAACTTGTCTTTTATTTTGTAACCCTCGTTTGGATAGTTCATGACAGAAACAAACTTCATAAACTTTTTCAAGCAAACCTGGTCCTAATATTTTATGGACGGTATATGCTGCATCTACAATTTTTCCAGCTATAGATTCTTCTTTTTTTGATAAAGGTTTATAATACATACTCCTTCCTTGTGCCTTTGTGTCTTAGTGGCTGAACTATTACTCAGGTTTTAGATTCCAAAAGCTCTGTAACTTCTAATACCGCATCGACATACTGACGACTGTGGTTGTAATGATAGATAACGTTATACGCCTCTTTTTTATTTATTCCGTTATGCCATCCGTAATGTTTCAGGTAGGTTGCAATACTCATTATTGCATCTGCATGGTTAAACAGATCCACACGCCCGTCATTGTTGCCGTCCTTGGCAAAGACAAGAATGTTGCTCGGCATGAATTGAGCGATGCCCATGGCCCCTGCATAAGATCCGTAAATGCGAACGGGATCAATCTTTTCCCTTGCGGTGTATGTTAAAAACGCCTTGAGTTCTTTGTAGGCCCATTTAGATTTTCTTTCCGCCCATTTTTCGAATTTTTTCTTTGTAAATTCAGTTGATTTTGAAACCTTGCCCCAAAACATATTCCGGACATCCGGATCCTTAAGTGAAGCCAGGGTCGAGAGCATATTCAATACGGAAGGTCCTCCCAAGTGGGTCCCAAGCCTGGTTTCAATCAGGATGATGGCCGTAATGATTTCTTTGTTTACTCCGTATGTTCTTTCCGCTTTTAACAGATCGGGCTTATGTTTGGCCATATATTTACGGGATTCGTGAATGTTCCTGGGTAAAGTAAACTGATCATAATTTAACACGGCTTCACGATGGGATAAAAACCGGGAAGCTTTTTTTGTTTCAAAATAAACTTTTGGATTGCTGTATAGCTTAATTATCGTATTTTTATCAAAACCGTCCTTTATGAGACTCTCTTGAAGTGTTTCAAAATATGTATGGCTGTTTTTTGCATGGGCCGCAGTTTGAGTAAAAAAAACGAATGCCATTATCAACAGACCGAATCTAAAGACTGTATTTTTGATTGTGGTCATTTTCTCTCCGTTTATCTTATTATTGCTTTTGGCTGTTTTATGGGGACCTTACTACACCTGCGCTTTGTAAATGTGGTTAAATATTTGTATCCGGCTGAAAGGATCAGGGGCAATGCACGGTCATAATGTTGTCCGACATTGGCCGGGGTATGGGCATCTGAACCCAGAGTAATGCGGATACCCAGGTTATGACATTTTGTAATCATATCCGTAGAAGGGTAAGGTTCCCGAACCGGGTGGTTATATCCACTGGTATTGATCTCTACGCACAGATTCTTTGTTTTTATTTTTAACAATATTTCGTTAAATTCTTTATCAAAGGACCTTGAAGGGTTTCTGCCGAATTTTTTTATCAGGTCGATATGGCATATCACATCGAAATAATTAAAATCGAGCATCTTTTCGAGATGCTCATAATAGAGACCATATACATAATCTGTATTGTTTTCCCCATGTCTCCAGGCGGAACTCCCGCTTACAATATTCAGGCCGCCGGGAAAATGTAATGCAGATGCCACAACATCAAAGGCATATGTACCCGTAATTTCCTGAAAAAAGTCTGTATAGGCCGGATTAAAATCGATTTCTATGCCGGCTTTGACACTTATGGCTTCTTTGTATTGTTGTTTTAGAAGCTGTATGGCCCGAAAATAATAAGGAATCTCACCCGGAGCCATTGAAAGTCCTTTTTCGGATTCCTGGACGGTCAGATGATCCAGAAAACATATTTCACTCATACCCAGATTGATAGCGCTTCGGATATAAGATTCCATGGAACCTTCGGCATGATTGCAAAGCAGCGTATGAATGTGGTAGTCGATCATCGTTCATATTAGCGTCAAGGGGTTAGTACACAGGGCAAACGCATTTGAATCCCAATACAGGGAGAGCGCTACGCTGCACCGAAATCAAATGCGTTTGCCCTGGGTTAATACAAGACTCTGGTTGATCAGATCTAAATGACATGATATGAATTGGATTGTCAATTACTAACACCTGAAATTCGGGTAAAAGCATATTTCGCATGGGGAAAAAAATCTCAAAAACAGTATTTTGCTGCCAGGCGTGCGGCTATCAAACGCCCAAATGGATGGGGAAATGTCCTGATTGTGGCGAATGGCAGAGCTTTGTTGAAGAAATTAAGGCTGTTAAACCGGATCAAGGGGCCATGCGGAGTCTATCTTTTCCTCAAGCACAGCCTGTTCCCATTGATTCCGTTAAACTTGAACAAGAAGATCGTCTATTGACCGGAATCAACGAATTCGACCGGGTCCTGGGAGGGGGACTTGTTTCCGGAACCCTTATCCTGATCGGCGGAGACCCGGGGATTGGCAAATCGACCCTTATGATGCAAGCCCTGAATGGTCTTGCCGGAAAAAGGCGTAAAGTATTATATGTTTCAGGGGAGGAATCAATCCGGCAGATAAGGATCCGAAGCCAGAGGCTGACTGCCACCGGCTCTGATTTGCTTGTGGTTTCCGAAAACGATATGGATTCGATCCTGTTGATGGCAGATTCGGTCAAACCGGATGTCATGGTAATCGATTCAATCCAAACCATGTTCAGTCCGGACCTGACGTCCGCTCCGGGGAGCGTGACCCAGGTTCGGGAATCTGCCATGCGGCTTATGCTCCTGGCCAAAAGGACCGGAACCCCTATATTTCTGGTGGGACATGTAACCAAAGACGGCGCTATAGCCGGGCCGCGGCTTTTGGAACATATGGTTGATACGGTTCTTTATTTTGAAGGTGATCGCAACCATGTGTTCAGAATTTTAAGGGCGGTTAAGAACAGATTCGGATCGACTAATGAAATCGGGGTGTTTGAAATGAGGGAAAACGGTCTGAATCAAGTCGCCAACCCTTCGGCGGTATTCCTGGCCGAACGCCCGGAAAATACACCGGGATCCGCAGTTACGGCCAGCATGGAGGGTACAAGGCCGATTCTTGTTGAACTACAGGCGCTTGCCAGCAGCACCAGCTTCGGAAACCCTCGAAGAACCATTCTGGGTATTGATCACAACCGGGTAGCTTTGCTGGTAGCTGTGATGGAAAAAAAATTAGGAATGCATTTAATGGGACACGATATCTTCATTAATGTTGCCGGTGGCGTTAAGATCGATGAACCCGCTGTTGACATGGGAATCGTGTCTGCTGTTGCGTCAAGCTTTTTAGACCGGTCCATTCTAAAAGGCACCATTATTTTTGGGGAAGTCGGATTGACTGGAGAAGTCAGGGCCATAGGCCATGTTGAGACCCGGATTGCCGAAGCAAAAAAAATGGGTTTTACACGATGCATTATTCCCAAAAGCAACTTGAAACGAATGGCCAAAATGAAAGGCATTGAAATTACAGGGGTAAAAACCATCTCCCAAGCCATGGAAGAACTATTTTAATGAAATGAAGCCGGCATCTGCTAAACATAACCGGTGGCGAGATCACTATGCACGCCGGGCAAAAAAAGAGCGATTTCCCGCCAGGTCAGTTTATAAGCTCAAAGAGATGCAGCAAAAATACAATCTGATAAAAAAAGGAGACAAAGTCCTGGATCTGGGTTGTGCCCCCGGGTCATGGCTCCTTTATGCTGCGGATTTAACAGGGAATAAGGGAGAAGTCGTGGGCATCGACCTCAAGCCGGTTTCTGAAAGGGTTCCGTCTCATGTAAGGGTTTATCGAAGCGATATCCTCTCCATGGATGATGAGTTGTTTAAATTGACGGGAAAAGATTTTAATGTTGTTCTCAGCGACATGGCGCCTGCAACTACCGGCAGCCGATATGTTGACAGCGCAAGGTCTTTTAATCTCTGCCGGGCGGCACTCTCCATTGCTCAAGATGCGCTTGTCAGCGGAGGATTATTTGTTTGTAAGATCTTTCACGGAGAAGATTTTAAGAAATTTTCGGATGCCGTTAAACAGGGATTTAACCGGCACAAGATTTTCAAACCGCAAAGCAGCCGAAAGGCGAGCAAAGAAATCTATATTATCGGATTTGGGAAAAAATAGGAGGTAAATATGTCAGGGCATAGCAAGTGGTCTTCCATAAAGCATAAAAAGGGTGCAACCGATGCCAGGCGGGGTAAAATTTTCACCAGGCTTATTAAAGAAATTACTGTTGCAGCGCGTTTTGGAGGAGGAGATCCGGCTTCAAACCCAAGGCTGCGGACAGCCATCCAGACAGCAAAAAGTGAAAATATGCCCAAAGACAACATTGAAAGGGCCATTCAAAAAGGTACCGGCGAACTGGAAGGCGTGAATTACGAAGAGAGTATTTACGAAGGATACGGTCCGGGCGGCGCCGCTGTTTTCATAGAGTCACTGACAGACAACAAGAACAGAGCGGTGGCGGATATTCGCCATATTTTAAGCAAAGCCGGGGGGAATCTGGGCTCCAATGGATGCGTTGCATGGATATTTGAAAAAAAAGGATATATCGTTGTGGAAAATGATGCTGTAGACGAGGATATTCTGATGGATGCCGCCATTGATGCCGGAGCCGAAGATGTAAGAGAAGATGACAGCAATTATGAAATCATTACGGATCCTAAAGATTTTGAAGCGGTAAAGGCTGCCATAGAAAAGGAATCGGTTCCTTATATTGCCGCAGAAATTACAATGCTCCCACAGTCAACCGTAAACCTTCAAGGCAAAGAAGCCGAGCAGATGGTCAAATTAATGGAAACACTTGAAGATTGTGATGATGTGCAGAAGGTTTACACCAATGCCGACATTCCCGAGGAGCTGGTCAGTGGTTAATACATCGGGGTAAAGCAATATATCAGATAATTATACTATTTGCCGGGTATCCTGAAATTTAATAAACTCGTAAAAAGTCCGATTTAGACGGTTTCGTAAAAAGTTCAAATTCAAGGCGTGCAAATTTTGTAATCATGAGGCGTACTTTTCGT
>MAXL01000441.1 GCA_001751005.1 Desulfobacterales bacterium S5133MH16 | reverse complement strand
TTTTTTAGTGATAACATAATACCGTATCACCAAACGATAGTTTCCTCGATTCTTCTATCTATATTTGAACATCCGAATTTGTGATATGGTCAAAAAGCGAAAAAGAGGTTAGTTGTGGTATGTAATGGTGATCACACGGATCTGACCTGCTTCATTTCTTGTGCTTACTCCAACGTCTATCAAGGCGGGTTGATGTTGCGATCACTGCAATGAAGTACAACTGTCTAAATTTTTAAGATATCTAAATCGTATCTCAAAACACAATCCATTTATTACGACAACTGGATTTTAGCCGCACAACACAATATGTTGTATAAGCGCCTATTTTTAATTTGCATCAGAGAATTTAAGGTGTCTGCCTTGAACAATGTAATAAGTGGTGTAAATCACGCCTGTTGGTAAAAAGCAGTCATCCATTTTTTATCAAAGAAGGCGGTTAATTGTCCACGGAGTAATGGAATTATGGAGTGATGAAATAT
Source organism: Desulfobacterales bacterium S5133MH16 (assembly GCA_001751005.1). GTDB lineage: Bacteria > Desulfobacterota > Desulfobacteria > Desulfobacterales > UBA11574 > S5133MH16. The sequence continues at coordinate 3,359 of MAXL01000441.1, read as the reverse complement.
TGGAATAAAAAAACATTAATAAAAAAGATTCTTTCAGCTTTTCTTGCCCAACACTTCATAAACCATTGAAATTCCAACAAAGCAAATCTAAGATTTTTACTTGCTCCGATTTTGTAAAATATGAGTTTTCAAAATATTCTCATTATAAGCTAAGATTAAATTGCTCTTTTTCAAAATGCCAAGAACCTTTTTTCTGTTTCTGGAATCTACTACCGGAAGGGTCGATATATGTTTACCCTCAAATACTTCGAAGGCAGTCTCAAGATTGTCGTCCGGAACAAGGCAGTAAACATTCTTGCTCATTATATCTGCTGCCACAATAATTTCACGCAAATAATCCATGTCAGACAGACAGTTTTTCAAATCCCTCATAGACAATATACCTACGAGCTCATCTTTATTATTTAACACGACAAAGTGAGGGTAACTGCTTTCTTGAGCCTTGACAATTAATTCCTCCAGACCGGTATTATCTCCGATGCTCTCATATTCTTTTTCCATATATTCCGTAACAGGTATGGATCGCAACAGGTTGACATCGTGGCCGCGGACGATTTTTATTCCTTTTTTGAGCAATTTTGTTTCATAGATGGAATTGCCGTAAAATTTCTTGACGATAATCAGACTTGCAATACAACTTGTCATCAAAGGAAGGATAATTTCGAAATTATAGGTCAGTTCAAAAATTGTAAAAATAGCAGTAATTGGCGCCATGGTGACACCGCTGACTATGGCCCCCATGCCGACCAGACCATAAGCAGGGTAAGTCGCTACCCATTCCGGAAATAAGCTATTTACGGCAACACCAAAAACACCTCCCAGCAGCGCCCCTAAAACAAGAGAAGGAGCGAAAATTCCTCCTGAAAAACCAGCCCCGACAGAAAAAGAGGTGGCCGCAAGTTTAAAAATAAGAACGACGGCAATGATATTAACAGCCATTTTTCCGGTCAAAATCAGGTTGATTGACTGATATCCTACACCGATGACATGGGGAAAGTTTATGGCAATCAACCCCACCAACAAGCCTCCCATGGCAGGTTGCAAATAGCCTGGGATTTTGAACCTGTTCAAGGTGTCTTCAACATAAGAAATAGATTTGATGAAAGTGATAGACACGAAGCCGGCCAGGATACCGAGCAAGCAATAGAGTGGAATCTCCCAGTAACTGACCAGTGTGTAATTAGGTATATCGAAGGCAGGGAAGTTTCCGAAAAAATGATGGGAAACCACGGTTGCTGTTACTGCTGAAATTGCTATGTGGCTTAGATAACTGATCTCAAAATCTACAAGGATAATTTCTACGGCAAACAACATGCCTGCCATCGGCGCATTAAAAGTAGCGGCAATCCCGGCTGCCGCACCGCACGCCAAAAAAACGGACCGCCATTCAGGAGGCAGCCTGATAAGCTGAGCAATAGAAGAACCGACCGATGATCCAATGTGGACAATGGGACCTTCCCTGCCGACAGAGGCGCCGGAACCGATAGAAATCACCGTTGATATAATTTTATAGAAAGTCGTACGGTGCCTTATGATGCCCTGTCTTGAAGCTACGGCATTAATGACTTCCGGTACGCCGGCGCCGCGGGTTTCCGGAGCCAGAATGGTAACTATCGGGCCGACGACTAAACCTCCTAATACCGGAATCAAAACGACGATATACCACGACAGGTTTGTAGCAGCCCCGATAATATCAAATGGACTCTGCCAGCATATACGGGTAGCAACTAACAACAGATATCGGAAACCCACCGCCAAAGCACCGGTTAGCATGCCGATTAGGACAGCAACGATTAGCAATAGAATAAGATTTTCTCTGTCTGACTTGAAACTCCATTTTATACCAGCAATATTTACCATTATCTACTAAAAACAGGAATGCCGATCTATGTCAGCGCTGCATCCTTTATATTAAATGTTCGACCGGCAGGGTGCGAAACAACAAGGTTAAAAGTCCTTATACTTGCACTGCCTTCAATAATATTTTTAACACAAGCCTTTTAATAAAGGCAAGGGAAATAAGGACATATGCATAGGTTGCGCATTTGGGAATCTCACATGGCAAAAGCATATTTTCCTCGATTAAGCGATGCAATCTCGTTGTACAACATCGCGAAACGATTTTATAACTTGACACCGATACAAAATGAAAATACAAAGCAGCTAAATTTTTTGGCTGAGGGATTTTGATCGGATTTAATAAAGTGGAACATATTAAAGGGATTGTAATAATTGTAGGCAACTTCGGCAGCGGAAAGACCGAAGTTGCCATAAACCTTGCTGTAAATCGGAAGCGCTCGGGTATAGACGTTCGGATAGCAGATCTTGATCTTGTTAACCGCTACTTTAGAACCCGGGAGGCAAGGAAACCACTCGCAGAACTAGGTATTGAGGTGGTTCTACCCCCGGAAAAATATCTACAGGCGGATCTGCCCATTTTAAGCCCTGCCATAGCCGGTCTAATCCGCCGGCCGAGCCAGCTGACACTGATAGATGCAGGAGGCAATGATGTAGGCGCCACCGTGCTTGCAACTCTTGCAGATTCACTGCAAAAAAAGCGTGTGCATATGCTCCAGGTTGTGAATCCGTATCGTCCCTTTACGGATACGGTAACCGGCTGTTTGAGAATGCGCGACCAGATCGAAAAAGCTTCCAAGATGACCATAACCGGTATCGTTGGCAATGCAAATCTGATAGATGAAACCACAGTAGAACATATATATAAGGGATATGATTTTGTTAAAGCATTGTCTGACGAAAGCCGGTTGCCCCTTGAGTTTATCACAGCATCGGCAGAACTTTTGCCTGAAATAGATGTTGAGCGTTTTTCCTGTCCGGTCCTGCCTATAGAAAGACAACTTGTTCCGCCGTGGAAAAAGGCGGTCCAGTTGAAAAAATAAGCTGTTGAAAAGTTTTTTGCGAGACCATTATAATTAAAGAGGAGTTAAAGCGTATGGCATATAAACATACTATTGACAATAACCTATGCAAAGGATGCGGACTATGTGTAGCTGTATGCCCAAAAAATGTCCTGGAAATTTCCGATCAAGTCAACTCTATGGGTTATTTTCCTGCGTATCAGGCACGCCCTGAAGACTGTGTCTTCTGTACAACATGCTGCATAATGTGTCCTGATGTAGCGATAACTATAACCAAGGTTGTTGAAGAGAAAGCAGATCAAGAATAAACGGAGGAAAAACATGGGCAAAATATTAATGAAGGGAAATGAAGCGATTGGAGAAGCCGCAATCAGGGCTGGATGCCTTAATTACTTTGCCTATCCCATTACCCCTCAATCCGAAGTAGCGGAATACCTTTCCCGCCGCATGCCGGAAGTGGGCGGTGTATTTTTACAGGCC
>MAXL01000440.1 GCA_001751005.1 Desulfobacterales bacterium S5133MH16 | reverse complement strand
CTCAGGCTCCTGACCGAAACCAACCGGGAAGTCAACCTTTCGGCAAGTCGTCTATCACATAAGTGCGAAATGCGTCTGGATCCTTCCATTCTAAGAATTACCATGGTCCATACCTTAAAGAAGATAGCAAGCCTGCGCAACGCATTGATAAGTCACATAAATATCAAGGAGTTATGGGAAGTTTTAAACACGGAACAAGAATGGATCGATCTGGACACAATGACCGGATTATGTTTCCCGGAAAGTCCGAGTTGCGATCACGAGTCTGCGGTTGTCAGGGCATTTTTTTCAAACAGACTTTATTTTAAATTTAACCATGATCGTTTTTTCCCCAATACACAAGATCAGGTTGAACAAAAGATCGTTCAGGAAAGAGAAACAGCGCGCAGAAATCGGATGATCAAAGAGGGCGGAGAATGGCTTAAAAACGTCTTGACTGATACCCCCTCTTCCCCGCCTGAAAACAAAACCCAAATTATAAACATCCTGAAATCATTTTATCTTTTCCAAAAGGAAAGCAAAACCTATAACCTTGGAAAAACAATGCTTGCAAAGGCCGGCATCGATCCTGACGAAGAAATCTTTCAGGTTTTGGTTAAGCTGGGCGTTTTTGATAAAAACGAAAATACGGATCTTTATAAATATAATATCTCAACGTCTTTCCCCGGCAATGTCATGGAAAGAGCAACGGAAATGTCCGATTCACAGCAGGAGTTTTCGGATAGCCGCATGCGCAAAGATTTGACCGGACTTTCGTTGATGACCATTGACGGCCAGGCAACTTTGGATTTCGATGATGCCATCAGTATAGAAGATCACGGTGATCATTATTGCCTCGGGATTCATATTGTCGATGTCGGGCATTTTATTAACAAAGGAGATAGTATCGATCAAGAGGCTTTGGTCCGTGGCAGCTCAATTTATATGCCCGATCAGAAAATACCGATGATTCCGGCCTGTCTTGCCGAAAATCTTTGCAGCCTGAAAGCCGGACAATTACGCCCGGCCATCAGCATTATGGTGAATTTAAGCAAATCCTGCGAAGTCATCGACTATGAAATAATTCCGAGCCTGATACGTGTAGAGCGCCAGCTCACTTATTACGATGTTAATATAATTGCTCAAGACAGCAAGGAAATTATTATACTCCGTGATATCGCAGAACAATTCCGTCAGAACCGGATGGCTGCAGGAGCCGTTCAGATCACGTTGCCGGATATTAATGTATGGGTCGATGAGAATAATGAAGTTACCGTAAACAGAGTGAACAGGGAAAGTCCCGGAAGGATGTTGGTTTCGGAAATAATGATCATGGCAAACTGGCTCATGGCCAAATTCCTGGCCCAACATAACGCTCCGGCAATATACAGGTCTCAAACCGCGCCTCGTGAACGACTCTACAGGGGAACCGAAGGCTCTCTATTCCAAAACTGTATGCAGCGAAGGCTGTTAAGCCGTTTTGTGCTAAACCCGGAGCCTGAACATCATTCGGGATTGGGTCTGGATGCCTATGTTACCTCAACGTCACCCATCCGGAAATACTTTGATCTGGCCACTCAGCGGCAGATACGGGCGGTCCTCGGCCTGGAAGCTCCTTATACCATGAAAGAAATAGAGAATATTATACAGGTGCTTGAACAGCCCATGAGCTGCGTCTCAAAGCTTCAATTCAACCGCCACAGGTACTGGATGTTGAAATACCTTGAAAAAAGAATCGGGCAAAAAGAAGAGGCTGTTGTGCTGTACAAAAAGAGAAACACCTGCCAGATACTCATATCCGAATACATGATTGAATGCGACCTGCCCTTATCCGGCGGCATAGATTTGAAGCCCGAGGACCTGATTCAGATAACCATACAGCATGCCAATGCAAGAAAAAACGTACTGTCTGTGTTTATGGGCTAAGGGATAAAAAAGCCATGCGCGTATTATTCTGGTACTGTTCATAAAAGCTCCGGGCCACCCTCTGGCAAGAGTACACAAGGAATTTTAGGACCCGCCAAGAAATACCTTCCCATTTTCAGGAGTGAACAACAGCACTATTTAAACTGATTTGCAAATACCTCACGTGACAGAAATTACCTGTCCTTCTGTTATTTTTTGAAGATCATCCGGCGAAAGCTTGAACATTGTATTGGAGGTTCCGGCAGCCGCCCAGATCTCCGTGTGTTTGAGCAGGTCTTCATCTATAAATGTTTCTAGGGGGTTGGAATGACCCAGAGGGGGAACACCGCCAATGGCAAAACCGGTTTTTGCACGAACGAAATCAGGGTCCGCCATCTTAATGGGTTCGGAAAGGAGATTTCGGATTTTTTTTATATTGACCCGATTTGCGCCGCTGGCAATAACCAGAATCGGTTTCTTAGTCTTTTTGGTCATAAAAACAAGCGATTTAACAATCTGTTCTACCCGGCATCCCAAAGAGTTGGCCGCATCTTGAGCACTGCGGGTGGTTTCCTTCATATTCAGCACTTGACATTCAAGACCGTGAGCCTTGAGTGCCTTTTCTACTTTCCGGACGCTGGTACTTAAATCATTCGGCATGGTTACCCCTCCACGATTTCAAACCAATTCTTATCAGGATTTTTCCTGACCCTATCCGAGTCAAAGATGCGTCCGTTCATAGCAATATAAACACCGGGCGTCAATGTTTGCACACCGGTGGAAAATGGAAGTTTTGGAGCAGCCAAATTAACCATTCTTCCCTTTTCCACCGGTAGTAAGCGGGAAGCAAGAGAGGCAATGAACTTAAACCTAAATTGGGCTAATGATAATCATGTGTGCCCAAAACCACCTGGATACCGGTCTTGTTCTCCAGCATTTTAGCTATTTCCTCGGCATCACTATAAGGGCAAGCAGGTTTTGCATTCGCAAAACAAGAACTCAGGTATATCTTGTCCGGTTTCATTTCAGACATTTTCATGGCTACCCCCGTGTTGGAAATCAAGGATCGGCCCGGGCATTCACATTTAACAAAGGCGATGACCTGACAAGGCTCATCGAACTTACCTTCACCGAGCGCTGCAGCTTTGAGACAACGCCATTCTCCGGCACAACCGTAACCACTGTCCATGTAGGCGCCACATCCTACGATAGCAACTTTTTTCATTTTATCCTCCTTTCTAATTCTTTACGATATGTTCTTACCACGGCCCATACCGCCGCCGCCCATACCCATGCCGCGGCCGCCGCCCGTACCTCTTCCACCACGGCCCCTACCGCCGCCACCCATACCTCTTCCACCGCCCGTTCCCATGATGCGGTTGCCGCCCGTGCCGGCGTCTAACCCGTTGTGATCCGGAACGCTCGCTGTTTTTGCGGGTGTCAGATTTCCGTTTTTGTAGTTATCCAGGGCTTCCGTTACGGTTCCCGTGTTTCCGAGAAACACTTGGATTCCGGCCGCATAAAGGGTATTCACGGCATTGGGCCCGCAATTACCGGTTATTACAGCTTTGGCCCCTTTGGAGGCTACGAATTGGGCCGATTGAATTCCGGCCCCACCCCCTAACGCGCCGCTTTCATTATCAAAAACCTCAAAACTCATATCGGATGTATTGACGATTAAAAAATAAGAACACCGGCCAAACCGTGGGTCGATCTGTGAATTAAGATCCTTGCCGGACGAACTAATGGCTACTTTCATAACTTAGTTTCCTTTCATATATTAATTCTGTAATTGTTTTCATATGATCTAACCCGGATAAACCGAAAATAACAAATCACAAGCATCAAATTTCAAATAAATTCCAAACTACAAGCTCCAAATTCCAAAGAAATACCAAACCCCAAATAAAATCCAAAGCCAATTGTTTGTCATTTGATTTTTTGACATAAAAACACAAGAAATCAGAGTTTAGGTACTAACTTATACGGGTCGCTTTCCGCAGCAACTCCCCGGTCCGGCGCAGTCGGCCTGGCCCGGAGACAATCCACAGCAGGCGGTATCTCCGGGTCCGGGCATTCGGTTTTTATTTGGCCCGGATAGGGAAGAGTGAGCGGAAAGCAGTTTTTTCAGATTATGGCCGCCGCAGGTTTTGCATCTGGGCCTCTCATCCGAACCTGCAATGAGAAGTTCACTGGTTTCTCCGCAGTCCATACACAAAAAATCAAAAAGGGGCATGACTTTTCTCCGTTGCCGGTTAATATTCTATTATTCCAATTGCGCAGCAAAATTCTATGCGTTATGACCCGCGTGGATAATTTTCGATATTTTTCGCATAACTTTCAAAATCGTTTTCCAGAATGAAATTTGAAATCATTTCACTCACCTTGTCAGCAGTATCTATACGATAAACACCTTTTTCATCACGACCTTCAACCTTCTTGGCATTCTCCACAATTGCTTGAAGAGAAGCGGTGGTCATTTCCACATTGACATTAACCGTAATGGTTTCTTTTGATTCACTCATTTGGTTCAACTACTCCTTTTAACAATAAAACTTCCCGGTTCGCAACCCACATGACCGGATATCACCGGGCATTTTGCCTTTAACAGAAAAAATATATTCTTTTCACAACTACTCAACGTTTCGTAATTACCCTGTCCCTTGGCAATAATCAGATCGGCGTGTGCAAAGCATTCCCTGAATTCTTTTGAACATTTTTCTAAAACAGTTCCGGGAACGTTCGAACCATTATCCATAACAGTGACAAGTTCGGTCATACCTGTTTCCCGTGCGTCTGCCATTGTCGCATCATTTATGATAGGACCGCCCCTTACAACAAATATTACCTTGTGCACAGGCAATTGTTCTATCAGCAATCGATCGAAAACAATCTCTCCGCAATTGTCCCCCAAATAAAGGATATTTTCCGCCGAATCTATTGAGTCACACAAGACTTTTATATTCCCAAACACTTGCGCCGACAGTGCCTGTTCAATGGTATCAGAGATAACAGACCGGTCTAATTGTGAGTTTACTCCAAAATCGATAATATTTCCGGCGATGGCCACCCGAACGGCGGTATCCATGGGATTGGAAGAACTTTGGATTCTTTGTTTCAGGTCCGGATAAAGTTTGAGGGCAAAATTGTTGAACCGGTCTTTTATTTTTTTGTATGGATCATCGTGCCCGGAAAGTTCTCTGATTAATTTGTGGATATACTGACCCATCACAGGAGGAGATTGGTCCATGTTCATTTTGCTTGCTGCGGCAAGAACACCGCGAAGCACCTGCTCATGAATTTTTTCATCGGAGGTTGCCAACCTTACCGCCTCAAGAGCCTGACGGATAAAACAGGGTATACAGTCATAAGTTGTTTTCATAGCATTACTGCCGTCTCAGTGTGTCAATTATTGACAATGGAGTTCCTTTGGATCAGAAAAACACTCGAAGAAATTTTTTAACAAAAAGTCGTTTTCTTGACTTTTTACCAAACCATAGTTATGAGTATAAACTCATAAAACGTT
>MAXL01000439.1 GCA_001751005.1 Desulfobacterales bacterium S5133MH16 | reverse complement strand
TTTGGATAGACATGACTTTTTCCCGCAATCCCTAAAAAAAATTGACTCAAAACTCAATTAAGGACCTATCAATAACTGATATAACTATCACCCGGTATCGCGTCAAGAATTTATATGAGATTTATTCCTTGAAATATTGTCGCATCATAGAGTAGGGTTAAACAAGTTAGTTCGCTTCACTCACAATTGGAATTTTGGAATACTGGAATAATGGGTTTTGGGATGGTTGTAGAAATTCCGAGAGGTTAAATTGCGGAGATTACAATGCGCATCGGCATAGGATATGATGTTCATCGGCTTACTGAGAGGCGGAAGCTTGTTCTGGGCGGAGTAGCCATTCCTTTTGAAAAAGGACTGCTCGGGCATTCAGACGCTGATGTGCTTGTTCATGCGGTGTGTGACGCCCTGTTGGGAGCCGCGGGTCTGGGTGATATCGGCATGCATTTTCCGGACACCGACCCGGAGTATAAAGACATTTCCAGCATAAAGATTCTTGCCAAAACCTATGAACTGGTCAGCAGCAAGAATTTTAAAATCATGAATTTAGATTCGACTATCTTTGCCGATGCTCCAAAACTCTCCCCATACAGAGAGGCAATGCAAAAAAACATTGCCCGAACAATTGAAATTGAGCCGGCGTGTGTTAATATAAAAGCAACAACCTTCGAAGGTCTCGGAATGATCGGAAAAGGGGAGGGGATCGGAGCCATGTGCGTTGTTCTCATTCAGTTACGGGAAAAAAAGAATAACTATCCGGATTAATCTTTTAAACCAGGAAAGGATTATGGCACTTCGCGTTTTCAATACATTGGGTGGAAAAAAGGAACGGTTTGAGCCATTAGAACCGGGCAGGGTCCGTATGTATGTGTGCGGTCCTACAGTATATGATGCCTGTCATATCGGGCACGCAAGGTCCGTGGTGGTGTTTGATGTTATCGCACGATATCTCAAGGCAAAAGGATTTGAAGTCACATATGTAAGAAATTTTACTGATGTTGATGATAAAATTATTGATAAAGCCAATCAGCTCGGTATCGATTCCATGGCGGTTGCTGAAAAATATATCAAGGAATTCTATAACGACATGGATGCCCTGAACGTTGAAAGGGCCACCATCGAGCCAAAAGCCACCGAGCATATTAACCAGATCGTACAGTTTGTTGAAAAGCTGATACAAAAAGGTTTTGCATACCGAATAAATGGAGATGTCTATTATTCCGTTGAAAAATTCAATGAATATGGAAAACTATCCGGTCGCAGGCTTGAAGATATGGAGGCCGGAGCAAGAGTGGATATTGATGAAAGGAAACAAAACCCTTTTGATTTTGTTTTATGGAAATCCGCAAAACCCGGAGAACCTGCCTGGGAAAGCCCATGGGGCATGGGAAGGCCCGGTTGGCATATTGAATGCTCGGCCATGAGCAATGAATATCTGGGTGAAACCTTCGATATCCACGGCGGAGGCAAAGATCTGTGTTTTCCGCACCATGAAAACGAAATCGCTCAGTCAGAAAGCGTTTCGGGGAAATTGTTTGTAAAATACTGGATTCATAACGGCTTTGTAAATATTAATCAGGAAAAGATGTCGAAATCACTGGGTAATTTTTTGATGATAAAAGATGTTTTGAAAATTTATCATCCTGAAACGGTTCGTCTTTTTCTTCTTTCCAATCATTACCGAAGCCCCATTGATTTTACGGACAAAGCCTTAGATGAAGCAAAAACGGGGCTTGATAAGATCTATGCGCTTCTTGAACGCATTGAAAAAGAAATAGGTGTGCAGCCGGATCAAAATATTGAGCCCGGGGACTGCTGGCAGCGGTTTTCAGATGCAATGGATGATGATTTTAATTCCGCTCGTGGCATCGGCATGCTTTTTGACACGGTTCGAAGCATGAATCGCCTGCTGGATCAGAAAAAAAATCACGGATCTCCTGAAATAAAAAAAGCTGCCCAATCCGATCATTCCGACATTCTGAGAATAGGCAGCATATTGGGAATACTTATGGAATCCCCCAAAGTCTATTTCAAAAGAAAACAGACCCGGGTTCTTGAACGACAATCAATTGATCCGGATGTTATTGATCAAATGATTGCGGAGCGGGACCAGGCCAGAAAGGCAAAAAACTGGGCAAAGTCAGATCAGATCAGGAATCAGCTTGCCGACATGAACATAGTTTTAGAAGATCGATCCGAAGGAACCATTTGGAAAATTAACGATTAAGGGCATAAGCATCTTTCAAGTCAACCCTTAGAAGATGAGGCCTGAACGGGCATCGAAAGTATAATTGCTTATAAGGTCAAGATGCTGGATACTTGATGCTGGATGCTGGATACTGGACCTAACGATTGAATTATCCTTCATTATCCAGCATCCAGAAACCGGTATCCAGTATCTGTCGGAATTGCAAGCCAAAACAGACTAATAAACATATATTTCATATATTTAACACATACAATTTCATGCCTTCCTTTAAGTTAGTTTCAGGTTTTACACCCAAAGGTGATCAGTCCAGCGCAATCCAAGCCTTGAGCAAAAGGATTTTTGCAGGCAAAAAGCACCAGGTTCTCCTGGGAGTTACCGGATCCGGAAAAACCTTTACCATGGCAAATGTCATTGCGAAGGTTGAAAAACCTACCCTTGTTATTGCTCCGAACAAAACCCTTGCCGCCCAGCTTTATAATGAGTTCAGAATGCTGTTTCCGGAAAATGAGGTTGAGTATTTCGTCAGCTATTATGACTACTACCAGCCTGAAGCATATATTCCGTCAAGCGACACCTATATTCAGAAAGACTCCTCAATCAACGAGATGATCGACAAACTTCGCCATTCTGCAACGCGCTCGGTATTGTCCCGAAGGGATGTGATTGTTGTAGCCAGTGTATCGTGTATATTCGGACTCGGCGCTCCTGAAGATTATCTGGGTATGCGTGTTGATATTGAAAAAGATATGGAACTGGTTCGCGACAAACTCCTTTCAGATCTGGTTGCCATTCATTACGAGCGGAATGATATGGATTTTCACAGGGGCGTATTCCGAGTGCGGGGCGACCGGGTTGAGATCTTTCCGGCTTACGAAGAAGACAGGGCGCTCCGCATCGATTTTTTCGGGGATGAGATAGAAGGTATTTCAGAAATTGATCCCCTCAGAGGCATGGTTACAAAACACTTGAAACATACGACCATATATCCTGCAACTCACTATGTCACGGGGAAAAGTGTTCTTCAAAGAGCCACAGACACGGTTATTGCCGAATTAAAGGAACGAATTGATTATTTCCGAGCTGAAAATAAGCTGATAGAAGCACAGCGAATCCAGGAGCGGACGGACTTTGACCTTGAGATGATGCAGGAACTCGGATACTGCAACGGTATCGAGAACTATTCACGCCATTTAACACAGAGGGCGCCCGGTGCCCCCCCGCCTACCCTCCTGGATTATTTTCCCGACGATTTTCTGGTGTTCATCGATGAAAGTCATATTGCCGTGCCCCAGCTTCGGGCAATGTATAAAGGGGATAGATCCCGAAAAAAGACCCTTGTTGAGTTTGGATTCAGGCTGCCGTCGGCTCTGGATAACAGGCCCTTGACCTTCCATGAATTTGAGTCAAAAATATCACAGGCGGTTTATGTGTCGGCCACCCCTGCCGACTACGAGGTTGAACGGGCACAAAACGAACTTGTGGAGCAGATCGTGAGGCCGACCGGCCTTATTGATCCTCAAATAGATGTCAGAAGCGCTAAAAACCAGGTTGATGATCTTTTTGAGGAAATTCTGATATGCCGGAAAAGAAATGAAAGGGTCCTGGTAACCACACTTACCAAGCGCATGGCCGAAGATCTTACGGAATATTATTCTGATTTGGGAATAAGGGTGCGGTATCTCCATGCGGATATCGGCACGCTGGAACGGATGGATATTATCTACGATCTCAGAAAGGGCAAATTTGACGTACTTATCGGTATTAATCTTCTTCGAGAAGGGCTTGACATTCCGGAAGTCTCCCTTGTGGCCATACTCGATGCAGACAAGGAGGGTTTCCTGCGATCGAGAAGATCGCTGATACAGACCTGCGGCCGTGCGTCCAGAAATGTCCGGGGCCGGGTCATCATGTATGCCGATGTTGTGACACGGTCCATGAAGCAGGCCATGGATGAAACCGACCGGCGAAGGAAGATTCAAAAATCTTATAATAAAAAGCATTCAATTATACCGGAAAGCATAGAAAAAGATATCACGTCAATATTTGGCGAGATGTATAAACAGAAAGATGAATCGGCGGACAGGGTCTCGGAAGCCCTGGCCCCATATGATTCTTTAGACAATTTAGACGACATCATTAAAAATTTGGAAGAACAAATGGAAGAGGCGGCAAAAGAGCTTGCCTTTGAAAGGGCTTCAGAACTGCGAGATCAGATTAAAGCGTTAAAAAAGATGATTGTGTTTGAATTGTAAGCGAAAGTAATCCAATGAAAACTGAGTTGAAATCCAGCAAGGCGCAACCCCCATCACGGATTCAGGACAAACTGTCTATGGTTACCTCGGGGCCGGGTGTCTATGTTATGAAAGATATCGATGACCGGGTGATTTATGTGGGTAAAGCCCGGAACCTGAAAAAGCGAGTGGCGTCATACTTTTCAAGATCCCGGACCGGCCTTTTCCATCCGGATATAAAAACAGGAATTCTGGTTAAGAAAATATCAAATTTTGAGACCATTATTACCGATACCGAGAAAGAAGCCCTGATTCTTGAATCCAACCTTATTAAACGGCACCGACCCCGCTATAATGTTATATTAAAAGATGATAAGCGGTATCCTTGTTTGCGCCTGAACTTAACAAATCCTTATCCCAACCTTACCGTTGTCAGGAAAATAAAAAAAGACGGGGATCTCTATTTCGGTCCCTTTGCATCTTCTGGTGCGGTTCGAAAAACCCTTAAAATAATCCATAAGACGTTTAAGCTTCGAAAGTGTAAAACAAAAGATTTTAAAAGCCGGTCCCGGCCATGCATTAATTACCAGATGGAAGCATGTCTTGCACCCTGCTGCCTTGATGTGGACAAAAACAGATACCACGAAATCGTAAAAGAGGTCATCTTCTTTTTAAAGGGGAGAACCCCGGATCTTATTCGAAAAATAAAAAAAAAGATGATATCCGCGTCAAACAAGCAAGACTATGAAAAGGCGGCAGCTCTCAGGGACAAGATGTTTGCACTTGAACAAATCATTGAAAAGCAAGTGGCGGTCACAAATGATTTTAAGGATCGGGATGTAATAGGCATTGCCGGGACTCATGAATATTCTATGATTACGGTTCTTTTTGTCCGAAGTGGTTTTTTGTTGGGAACAAGGCATTTTAGTTTTTCAGAGATTATGTCCACCCAGGAGGAAATGATCGAAGCATTTATCCGGCAATATTATGAAAAAGCTCCCTTTGTTCCCGGAGAGATTCTTATCCCCACTCAACTTGAAGACGCATCTTTGGTGGAAGAACTTTTGAGCAGCATTCGGGGGAAAAAAGTGAGTATTCTGGGACCGAAAAAAGGTGAAAAACTCCGTCTGGTTAAGTTGGCATCCCAGAATGCAGAAAACCGTCTAGAGGAAGTTAGGGCTTCGGCTGCCACGGACATGGAGATTTTTATTCAGCTTAAGAAACGACTGAAAATGGATAAATTACCCCAGCGGATTGAGTGTTTTGACATTTCCAGTATTTCCGGCACAGAGGCTGTGGCCGGAATGGTTGTATTTGAAAAGGGTAAGCCGAACAAATCATTATACAGAAAGTACAGCCTAAAATCGGTTGACGCACAAGACGATTATTCCTGCATGGCTGAAGTCCTGAAAAGACGGTATGGTAACGGCGAAAAATCAAAGCCGTATCCTGATATTCTGATGGTGGACGGTGGTAAAGGACAACTCAATATTGCGGTATCGGTAATAGAGTCGTTGAAACTGGAGCAAACATTTCAAATCATCAGCATCGCAAAGAAAAATGAAAGCAAAGGGGAAACACAAGATAAGATCTATAAACCCGGTCAGGTTAATCCGGTAAATATGGGAAGGGGAGGGGAACCTCTCCTTTTTTTAGAAAGAATAAGGGACAAATCCCATGGTTTCGCTATATCATTTCATCGTAAGCGTCGCGGAAAGCGATTTATCCGTTCTGCTCTTGATTCGATTCCGGGCGTGGGTAAAAAAAGAAAAGCAACACTGTTAACGCATTTTAAAAGCATTAAAAAGATCCGGGCGGCAACACTCGAAGAACTTAGCGCACTGCCCGGAATTAATCGTAATGTTGCAAAATCAGTAAAGAAAGCACTTAATTCAGAGGTCAGAATTCAGAGGTCGGAATTCAGAGGTCAGAATTCAGATTAAATGGCCTCCTTCTGTCTTCTGTCATCTTCCTTCACCTTTCTGCCTTCTGTCTATGCCAGTTTTTTCAAGGCTTCCTTGAGTTCTCTGACTGCGTCGGCCGATTTCTCAAGGGCGGCCTTTTCTTCAGCAGTGAGGGTAATTTCAATGATTTCCTCCACACCGTTTGCGCCAAGTTTGACAGGCACGCCGATAAAAAGTTCGTTAAATCCATATTCACCCTCAAGGTATGCGGCACATGGCAGGATTTTCTTTTTGTCTTTGAGAATAGATTCGGCCATTTCCACCGCGGCTGAGGCCGGTGCATAAAAGGCGCTGCCTGTTTTAAGAAGTCCGACAATTTCGGCTCCGCCATTGGCGGTTCTTTCCACCAAAGCGTCAATTCTTTCTTTTGGCAGCAGTTCTGTAATAGGTATGCCTGCTACAGTGGAATAGCGAGGTAACGGCACCATGGTATCGCCATGCCCGCCAAGAACAAATGCAGTTGTATTTTCCACGGAAACATTGAGTTCCATGGCAATAAAAGATCTGAAACGGGCGGAGTCGAGCACACCGGCCATGCCAATAACCCTGTTTTTAGGAAAACCGCTGGTTTCATATGCAACGTGACACATCGCATCAAGAGGATTGCTAACTACGATAATTACAGCTTCAGGAGATTGTTTTGCGACCTCTTTGGTAACACTATTCATGATTCCCGCATTGATATTGAGAAGGTCGTCCCGGCTCATCCCCGGCTTTCTGGGTATGCCGGCGGTAATAATAACGATATCTGAGTCTGCTGAAGCTGCATAATCGTTTGAACCGGTTAGTCGGGCATCATGTTTTTCAATAGGTGCGGCCTCTGAAAGATCCAGGGCTTTGCCCTGAGGAAACCCTTCAATGATATCAATCAAGGCCACATCGCATAACTCTTTTTCCGCCAGTCTTTGAGCTGCGGTTGCCCCCACATTGCCGGCACCGATTACGGTAACTTTTTTATCCATAATAAACTCCTTTTATTAATGGATTATTATATTAATGCTGGTTTTAAGATGATAAAAAAGAAAAAGTTGTGGATTTTGTTAACATAAAACCGATTATTGTCAATATATTTATAAGAAAATCTTTTATTTCTTGTTATTGACATGAATGGTTAAGCAGTATAAAA
Source organism: Desulfobacterales bacterium S5133MH16 (assembly GCA_001751005.1). Lineage (GTDB taxonomy): Bacteria > Desulfobacterota > Desulfobacteria > Desulfobacterales > UBA11574 > S5133MH16. The sequence continues at coordinate 4,865 of MAXL01000439.1, read as the reverse complement.
ATTTTAAAATGATAAATGAGTCATAAATTAGGGTTGAAGAGTCGCATGAATATAACAAAAAAGATTAAAATACTATTGCAGGAAGCTGAACTTTATCACGCCCAGGGCCTGTTGAATGAGGCTATGGAAAAATATAACAATGCAACAAAACTGATCCGGAGCAATGAACAGCTAAAGGGCAAACAAAATCTGATAAAGGGAATCTCAAAAAAAATTCTCGCTTTAAAAAACGACATAATCAAAATTGAAACGGCACCGAAAAAACCTGAAGTCTCTGCAAAGATTCAGGACCTGATAAAAAAAATGTATTCATTTTCACCGGACAAGAACGAAGATTTAAAAGCTCTTGACGGTGCCATAGCCCTGGCAAAGTTCGGCCAGTTTAAAAGAGCTATATCAGAATTTAACGAACTCATAAAAAAAGATTCTCTGCGTGTTGTTGCTGCCAAGAGTATGCTAAGGTGTCATATGGCGCTTTCATCAATGGATGAGGCTGTAGCTCAGTATGAGAAATGGGTTTCAGACCATAGGTTTTCAACGATTCAGTTGGATAACTTACATATTTTTCTTGAAAATATTTTAAAAAAAGAGGGTATTGAAAAAAAGCTTCCAAGGAGAAAAGCACCAAAAGGCAAAACCTGTGTAATTCGAGTTAAGGTGCCCAAAATCGAAGATGATGATACCCTTGATATCAACTCCATCGGGATAACCATTTATAAGAGCCCCCAAAAGGGGCAGGTGGTTGAATTTAAGGTAAAGTTTCAATTAGGAAACATGGTCAGTCTGCTTATTTCTATCAGGGACAAAGAGTTAATCGATATTTTTAAAGTTGGTGATGTGATTAATGATATTCAATATTATTCAACTGCTGCTCTATTTAATGCTTCCGGTCTGGTTACATCGGTAAAAAAAATTAAAATCGGTCCCTTGAGGGGAGATTATTGCGTGGATATTAAAATTGTATTAAATTAAACCGGACAAGCCGAGACCAAAACAACTAATATCCAATGTCAAATTCTCAATATCCAATTTTCGAGCATTTTTCAGTTGAACATTGGGTATTGGACATTTCAACATCGACAACATTTTGTCGATGATGCTTAAAAAAAGCTTAAGTTCTTTTTTTTAACGCTATCCCAGTTTTTTGTGCAAAATGACAGTTAAGTATCATGAAACAAGAAAGGCCTTGAAGAATTTGAGAAATATTTGTAAAATAAACGTTTAGCATCATATTGGGTTGGTTTAACATCTCTTAATCTTTTGCTTGGGACTGATTATATATGGCTATTGTTAAATTAAAAAAAAGAGAGATAGAATGTAAAATCGTATATTACGGACCTGGAAGATCCGGAAAAACCACTAACATGGAATATATATACAAAACATATAAGAAACAGGTTGTCGGCGAGATGGTCTCGGTGGATACAGAGGGTGACCGAACGCTTTTTTTCGATTTTCTTCCCATGGGGTTGGGACAAATAAAAGGTTTTGATATCAGACTTCAGGTTTATACTGTTCCCGGTCAGGTTCAATACAGATCCACCAGAAAACTGGTTTTAAAAGGCGTGGACGGGGTAATTTTTGTTGCCGATTCGCTGACGGTCAGGCGTGAGAAAAACATGCTTTCCTTAAAGGATCTGCAGCATAATTTGAAAGAATACGGTATTAGCATCTTAAAGATCCCTTTTGTTATGCAGCATAACAAAAGGGATCTTGCAGAGCAGGGCGTTCCGGTAATGTCCATAGAACAGATGGAAAGAGATTTAAACAGACAGCTCAAGGTCCCCTCTTTTTCAGCCAGTGCTATTACCGGTGACGGTGTTGGTGCAACCTTAAAAGAATGTCTTAAGTTGACATTATTGTCATTAAAAAAACAAATCAAATCGGGGTAGAAGATCCATGGGTGATTTTGTTCTGGCAGGCAATCTTAATTTTTTAAGCCTGGGGGATATCTTGCAACTCCTCGGTTCAAATGCCAGCTCCGGAGTTTTGCGCATTACCAGCAGGTATGCCCAAGATTTGGGTTTAATATATTTTCATAACGGCAACCCTGTTAATGCTTCAGTCGGATCATTGGCCGGTCTTGATGCCGTCAATTCACTTTTTGGATGGCTTGATGGAGAATTTGAATTCATTGAAGAAAAAGTTGATGGTGAAAATGTCATCAAAAAGAGCCGTATGCAAATTATTCTTGACTGCTTAAGAATGCTGGATGATGGACAGATTGAACAGCTGGGACCGGTAACATTTACAAAAAAGTTATTCTATCCTTCGGACAGTTTATCAAATCGGCCGATTATCAGAGGACCGCTTATCGATTACACGTACGTTGTTGATGAAGAAGAGGTCCGCGCCGGCAACAAAGTTGTTGCAGAAGGAAAACATGGAGGTTGGTTATGGGTTATTCTTGAAGGCACTGCAGAAATTATTAGAGAAACCCCCCGGGGGCCTTTAAAACTACTCAGAATCGGTGAAGGAGCATTTATCGGAAGTATCGCCTCATTTTTATTATTAGAGGGGAGTGTTCGAAGTGCTGCGATCACGGCGGTTAACAATGTTCTGCTCGGTGTGCTCGATTTGCGACGACTTTCCGCAGATTTTTTGCGAATGTCCAATCAATTCAGAAGCCTTTTAATCAGTCTCGATAAAAGGTTAAAACAGGTAACCAATATGGCGGTTGATATACATTTAAACAACATTAAAGTAGAAGAATTGATCAACGGCAAAGCTCAGGTGTTCACACAGGGTGAGAATGTGGAAAGTTTATTTACAATTACAGAAGGTGAAGCTCATGTCGCCCGGAATACTGAAAATGGTTATGTTCCGCTGGCGAATCTTTATCAGGGCGATTTCTTTGGCCATGTTCCATTTCTTGATATTGGACAAGAACCTTACTCCGCTTCGGTTTTCGGATCAAAAGATCTCAAGATTAGCGAGATGGACCCTGACATTCTGAAGCAAGAATATAATCAATTTTCCTCCACATTTAAAAATTTTATAGAACACCTTGCAAACTGCATATTAGTAACATCCATGTTGGCTTGTGAGTTTGGAAAAAACACCGGCCGTAACGTTTAATTATTGGGTGAAAACCATGACTACAGAAGATAGAAGAAAAAATGAAAGAATCAACGCCCTTAATCTTATATCGTATAGTTGTATTGATGAAAATGTTCAGACTGTAGCGCAGGGAATGGGAAGAACTTTGAATGTGAGTCAAGGCGGAATTCTTTTTGAAACACATGCTCCAATCGACCCGAAACATACTGTGGCGTTGGCAATAGGTCTGGAAGACAATTTGATCAACATCAAAGGGAGGGTTATTTTTTCTCTGGCAGGTGGAGAAAAACGATTTGAATCCGGAATTGAGTTCATTGATACAGATGAAGCGGAACTCGAGGTTTTGAAAAAATATATCAAAGCTTTCAGGGAACAGTAATGAAGGTCGGCGTTATATCCAAAGGATAAACATCCATGGCTCAGACAGTAATTAGAACCGATTTTAAAAATTTAAATTTAGTAAAAAGGGGAAAAGTACGAGATATATACGATCTTGGTGACAAACTTTTAATGGTGGCTACAGATCGAATTTCCGCGTTTGACGTTATCATGCCCGATCCTATTCCGGGAAAGGGGAAAATCTTGACTCAAATTTCCCTTTTCTGGTTTGAAATAATGGAGTCTCTTTTGCCCCATCATGTGATTTCAGGCAATGTTGATGAATTTCCCGAGGTTTGCAACCCGTATGCCGAAATTCTACGCGACCGAAGCATGCTGGTTAAAAAAGCAAAACCGCTTCCCATTGAATGTGTTGTCAGGGGGTATATATCCGGGTCCGGCTGGAAAGATTACCAGACCACCGGAAACATATGCGGAATAAAACTGCCTCACGGTCTGAAAGAATCCGACAAATTGCTTGAACCTTTGTTTACGCCGTCAACCAAAGAAGAGATAGGCCTTCATGACGTCAACATTGACTTTGATACAGTTATAACTAAAATTGGAAAAACCCTTGCAGAAAAGGTCAGAAAACTCAGTCTTGCAATTTACCAAAAGGGTGCTGATTTGGCTTATGAAAAGGACATAATTATTGCTGATACAAAATTTGAATTCGGCCTTTTCGAAAACAACCTAATTCTTATCGATGAAGTGTTGACTCCGGATTCATCAAGGTTCTGGCCCAGAGAGTCGTATAAACCGGATGGTGCACAAAAGAGTTTTGACAAGCAATATCTCAGAGACTACCTGATTTCCTTAAACTGGCACAAAAAGCCGCCGGGGCCTTCGCTTCCCCAAAGTGTTATCCGTAATACACGCACTAAATACCTGGAAGCCTTAAATCAACTTACCGACGCAAGTTATGCGCTTTAAACAAAAGATCGCAAAGCTTTCTTTGATTGATTCCAAGGACGACTCCTTTCGCATTACAACCCAAATAAACGTCGATCATTTGATGAATTCTATTGATCATGTGGGGATGTTAAACCTTCCTTTACTTTTAGAAAAAAAAACAGGATATAAAATTGTGTGCGGTTTTCGCAGAATTGAAGCCTGCCGACGACTTAACTGGGCTGATGTGGATGTTAAGGTGCTCGATTCTGATACAAAAAAGCTTGAATGTATAACGTACGCTATTACGGATAACTCTCTTCAAAGGCCTCTTAACCTGATCGAACAATCAAGATCCATTAACCTGCTTTACCCATTTTTCAAAGATTTTAGCGCTCTGGGCAAAGAACTTTCGATCATGGGTTTGCCCGGCAATCCATCAATTATAAAAAAAATTAAAGAACTTTGTCATCTTTCCGAATCAGTTCAAAGCGTCATTCTTTCAAATACTATTTCTCTGGCCATGGCTTTGGAAC